>CAYVTB010000035.1:0-15958 GCA_964454365.1 uncultured Bacteroides sp.
GCTGAGCTGAGTTGTGATATCGGGGAGCACAAAGAAGTTGGGGTCGGAAATCTTGCCGGTGAGCTCGTCAAGACCCTTGTCGGTGAGTTCCACGCTGCGGTTCTTTTCGTCGATCACGAAATAGAGGGGATCGGTCACGACGGGCATCTCGCGGGCGTTGTCCTGGAGATAGTAGGCCTCGGTCTCGAGCATGATATTCTTCATGCCTTCCTGGCTGAGGAACTTAATCAGCGGGGGATATTTGGGGAGGCCTTTATAGGCGCGGAACAGCAGGAGAGCACCTTGCTTGCGCACTTCCTTGTCTTCCGAGGCGAGTTTATCCTTGGCTTCCACGAGAATTTCGTTGACAAGGCGACGCTGGGCCTGCACGACTTTTTCCACGTTGTGCTTGTAGTCCTCGAAATACTGCTGGTCACCCTTGGGCACGGGGCCTGATATAATAAGAGGTGTACGGGCATCGTCAATGAGGACCGAGTCGACCTCATCGACGATCGCATAGTAGTGGCCGCGCTGAACCATGTCTTCGGGAGCCATGGCCATGTTGTCGCGGAGGTAGTCGAAGCCAAACTCGTTGTTGGTGCCGTAGGTGATATCGCAGTTATAAGCTGCGCGGCGCTGAGGTGTGTTGGGCTGATGCTTGTCGATGCAGTCGACGGTCGAGCCGAGGAACTGGTAGAGCGGGCCCATCCACTCGGAGTCACGCTTGGCGAGGTAGTCGTTCACTGTCACGACGTGGACGCCGCGGCCGGTGAGTGAACGCAGGAAGACGGGGAGGGTGGCCACGAGTGTCTTACCTTCACCGGTTGCCATCTCGGCAATCTTGCCTTCGTTGAGGACCTTGCCGCCAACCATCTGGACGTCGTAGTGGATCATGTCCCAGGTGACTTCATTACCGCCGGCCATCCAGTGGTTCTTGTATATAGCCTTGTCGCCGTCGATAGTGACGAAGTCCTTGCCACGGCCGGCGAGATCACGGTCGAGGTCGGTTGCGGTAACTTCGACCGTTTCGTTCTTGGCGAAGCGGCGGGCTGCATCGCGCATTGCGGCAAAAGTCATGGGTAGATGCTCCTCGAGCTTGTTTTCAAGGGTTTCCTTGATGTTTTTCTCGAGATGGTCGATTTCGTCCCAAAGGGGCTGGCGCTCGTCAAGGGGAAGTGTTTCGATTTTCTCTTTGAGCGAAGCGATTTTCTCCTCGTCGGGGAGGATAGCCGCGTGGATGTCGGCGCGGATGTCTGCTACAATCTGTCGCAGCTCGTCGTTGCTTTTCTGCTCGAGCTGGGCCGCAAGCGGATTGATGTTCTTCTCTACATAGTCCAGATAGTGCTTGCGGTCGCGCTGGGCTTTGGAGCCGAAGATACTTTTAAGAAATGATTCGAGTGACATATATATGTTATTTTATTTTTTCGGAAATTGGTAGCCTGAATAGCCACGGTGATTTATATACTGCAAAGTTAGTGAACTTTTTGGAAATTCACTAATTTAAGTTAAACCGTCACAAAAAAACAGGGCGTTTTTCAGAGAACCAGCGACGGCAGAGCCGATCCGTTGGGAGACCGGATACGCAGCAGGCGTGCTACCGTAGGAGCTACCACGCGAACATCGACGGGCGTGTCAATTATGCGGGGATCGACTCCGGGAGCCATGATGTAAACCGGCGCGGTAGCGGTTGCAAGTCTCTTGACATAGTGAACGCGGTCCTCGCGCGGGAGTGAGGTAATATCGTCAACTACCTCCCAACCCGGATCGACTTCCAGATAGAGGTCACCGGCGGTGGCAGGATGGCTATTGCGGCGCAACGACTCAAGGTGCTCGTCGCCGCGGGCGCCGAGAATCTCGTCAATGGTGTAGACGCGGTCGACGCCGGTCATGCGGGCGAGGAAAAGCGCGGCCTGGCTACGCACGGTTGCCGGGTCGAGATTAAGCTCGCCTATAAGTTTATGATTAAGGAAATATTGTCCGTCATGGTAGGAACTCACCCACTCGCCGTTGCCGTAGACGGCCATGAGGTACATGTTGAGCAGCGACACAGCTTTCTTTGTGGAGAATTCTCCGTAGGGGATGCCCCAGCGGGGGTCATCGCGCCGCGAGCGGCCCGAGGGGGGAGTGGCAGCCACAAAGAAAACGGCATTGCCGGCACCGACCTTGTTCTCGACCTTGGTAAAAAGTTGCTCAAGGTTACGGTCAAGGCGCAGGTAGGAGTCGATGAGCTCGTAGCGGTTATCATCGCTGACAGTGAAGTCATAGGGCTGTAGCGTGTAGGCGACATTGATCATGTCGAGGCCGCCGTTGCCTCCAAGATTCTGCTCGTCGATGATGAGGCCGGCCATGTCGGTCGTTTCGGCATTGACCATCGGCGAGGATAGGAATTTGTCGTAGCGGTCGGCAGCTCCGCGTGCAAAGATGTAGCGGAATGGATAGCGGGTGACGTGCTCGGGCAGGGACGAATAGGCGTCGGCACTGAGCAGAGGCTTCCACTGCACGGTGTCGAGGCGCAGGTTGAGAGGCTCCAGGCGGTTGCGCGAAGCTATCGACGGGGGAACGTCGGTATAGTAACTGCTCGAGGCCCAGTTGCCGTTGGACGGATTGATCCACAGGGCACAATTGGCGCTGTGTCCGGCCAGGAGGATGGACTGCTGGGCGTCAGGCGAGACGGCATAGACGCGTGTGACGCCTCCGCCGGTTATGCGGACCTCGTCGGCAAGAGTACCGACGGTCAAGCCGCGCGGTGAAAGGGCCTGGTCAGTGTAGGTTCCCTTCACCTCGTTGTCCCGTAAAGCGGGCGCGCAGCGCAGGGCGTCGCGATCATAAATCTCGGCTCCGGTTATGCCGGTAGAGGACGGGGCGGCCCCGGTCATGAGCATGGCGGTGGCAGCGGTCACATCAACATTTGTGCCGTAGTCAGCATTTGCCAGGATGACGCTCTCGCGCAGGAGACGGTTGAAGCCGCCGTTGCCGAAGTGGGAGCGCAGCATGTCGACATACTGGCCGTCGAGGCCGTCAATGACAATTCCGACCACAAGGCGCGGACGGGCGTCGGAGGTCTGAGCTGACGCTGCCACGGCTGTCATCGACGTGATGAGAGCCACCAGCAGGCGGGGCATCATACTATGTAATTCGAACTTTTTCAATTATTTCGATTAACTGCAATGTAGGTTGCCGCCATTGCCATATCGGCCAACACAAGAGGGAGGAAGGCCGGATTGGTCGACTGAGGTATAAAGCACCACAGGAGCAAGAGCAGCAAAAGTACTGCAAAGTTAACAATTTGATATGAAAAAACGACTGTCTTGCATTTTTTTAACCAAATGAAAACAGGCACGATAAGACACAGAGGGTTTAGCCACGCGAGAAGCCAGTTGGGCGAGGTGGCCTCGTGAACCGAAACGAATATAAGGAAGGTGAGCAACAGTCCCGCCAATCCCATGATAGCAAAGTATATAGCCTGGAACCACCTTGTGACGCGGCGCCGTTTCAAGTCGCGGATACAGACAAGGACTGTTATGGCGAAGAAAAGCCAGCAGACAGTCAACGGATGGCAAAACCAGGGTGTCGGCGCCAACACGGCATTGTCGGCGGGGTAGTCACACAGGACTGTCGTTTCAGACACGAGAGGGCGGCCGCAAACGGTTGCGCGGGCGAGCTGCGCATCCATGACAACCGGGGCAAAGGCTTCTTCCCGATAGTTCAGGGGATAATCTATACCACTGCCAAGAGCAAGGTCGATACCAAACTGATACCACGGATAATTGCGGTGGTACCGGCGCATGATGTTACGGAAGGTCACGGGCCATGCCGACTCGGCATCAAAAGCCGTGGGCCCGAGGATTATACTGTCGCCGAGGGCTTGTTCGACGATGCGCAGTGGCCGCGTGGCACAGTTATCCTTGACATAGTTGTAACGGTAGACGACGTTTTCGGGCTTCATGTTTTCATCGAGCAAGCCGGCGAGGCGTGCAAGCTGCAGGCTGTCCATGTCGATGCGGTGGGCGACGATACGGCGCTGTTGCCGGCGATAGGGGTACTCGAAGAGCTCCCAGGGGTGAATACCCATGCGGTAGTCGGTCTCGCCCTTTACAAAACGGTAGACAAAGCCGGGGGAGTCGAAATCAAATTCACCGTAGCTCACGGTGAAATCCCGACCGTCGTCGGTGGTGACGCGCAGGGCAGTGTGCCCCTCGAGCTCATAGATGTCGCTGCCGGGATAGAAGTTTACAATAGATACTCCGGTGATGGCGGCTGACGCTGTAAAGCAGGCTATGAGCGCCAGGAGCGCCGTCAAGAATTTCTTCATTGGATGTCGATTAATTTGTGGGTCTGCAGCGAAAGTCTCCAGTGGGGGTGGGAAAGGAGATAATCTACAGTCTCGGGAATGTTTTTGCCCGAGCATGGTTGAAGGAATCTGTGGGGAGCAGGAAGTAGGCGCGCAATTTCCTCCACGTCCTGTCCCTGATATACAACCTTCAGTTCATCAATGCGGTCGATCGTCCACGGAGCATCCTTGGGGGAGCATGTGACCCAGTCGACCTCGGGAGGCACGGGCAGTGACCCGTTGGTCTCGATCTGGACGTAGAAGCGTTCGGCCTTGACAGCGCGCAGCAGGTCGCTGTCGAGTTGCAGAGCGGGCTCCCCGCCGGTGACGACAAGGTGGCGCGACGGGAAGGCACAGAGAGCCGCTACGATCTCGGCCGCAGTCATGTCAGTGCCCGAAAAATGATCGGTATCACAGAAGGAGCATGCCCGGTTGCAACCGCTGAAGCGGAGGAAGACCGCCGGAGTGCCGGTATAATAGCCCTCGCCCTGAAGCGAGTAAAAAATCTCGTTGATCTTATAAGTTTTCTTTTTCATAAGATGCGGTGTTGCCCTCGCTTTCCTGAACATCCACGCGATAACAGTTCTCGACATTATCGCAGATCCAGCGGGCGATGTTCTCGGCCGTGGGGTTAAAATCAAGGATATCGTTGAGGCATGCGTGGTCAAGACGGTTGTGTACCGTCTCCTTTATATGGGTGAAATCGGTTACCATCCCGTTGGCGTTGAGCCGCTCCGCACGGCAATGAACTGTAATTATCCAATTGTGGCCGTGGAGATTGGAACACTTGCTCTCGTAGTCGAGAGTAAGGCGGTGGGAAGCCGATATTTCGAGCCGTTTAGTAACGTAATACATGGTCTTTGTACATTTTGTGCAAAGATACGAAATTTCGGTGTAAAAGCTGCGCTAAAGGGGTTGAAAACTGCGCGCGGGCGCCTCAGCCCACGGCACCGCAGGTGACGACAGACATATTCCGGGTATCGAGATAGGTTGCAGCCACGCGGGCAATATCGTCGGGCGTGAGAGTCTCGATAACCCGCAGTTGGCGCCCGAAATAGTCGACACCGGTGCCGACGTCGAGGGCCGTGACATAATAATTCATCATCGACAGCGGAGAATCGACTGTGGCAGCCAGGGCGGTCCATGCGTTAAGCTTAAGGCGATGTAGTTCATCACCGCGCGGAGGGTCGGTTGCGAGTGAAATGATCTCGGCACGGGTCTCGTCGATCACTTGCTCGACATTGGCTTTGTCACACTGAGCGGAAACGCGCATGGAAGCGCCTTCAAGAGTTCCGAGCAGATAAGAGTTAATGCCGTAGGTCAATCCTTTTTCTTCACGGATATTGGTCATGAGACGGCTGCTGAAATAACCTCCCAGGGCTATGACGGCCAGTCGCAGAGGAATATAGTCGGGATGATCGCGTCCGATTGTAGGGATTCCCATAGCGACGGCTGCCTGAAGGGCTCCGGGATGCGGCAAGTCGAGCCGGGAAGGTGTCGCGGGGGTATAAGGCACAAGTTTAATGGGGCTGACGGCCGAAGCTGCCGGTAGCGACTCGACGAGCCGGCGGGCGGCGGAGAGAACTTTTTCATCATAATTGCCGGCCAGGAAAGCATGCACGCGACCGCTTCCAATAATTGTGTCGCGTGCAGTCAAGACCTCTGCAGCGGTAGTGTCGGCAATCTGTTGCGGAAGTTCTGTGAGGGCGGCCCGGTGGCCCGGGCCGGTCATAGCAGACTGCAAGGCGCAGGCTGCAGGGTAGGCAACCCGGGCCATCTTTGTAGAGAGGGCGCCGGCAAGCTTGCGCGCCGTCACTGCAACGGCCTCCGGTGAATATAAGGCGTTGACGGCCATATCTTCCACCAACGGAAGCAGATCGGGAAGGCGGCTGCTGATGGCAAGCAGTTCTATGCCGGTATAGTGCTCGGAGATGCGGGGGGCGAGACGCGCGCCGGCAAAGTCGATCGCATCGGCGATTTCAGCTCCGCTGCGAGTCGCGGTTCCCTCGCGCATGTCTTCAGTGACGAAAGTAGAGAGCGAATTGCGCGGCGTTTCCAAGGTTCCGCCTTCCCACATCAGCGTGAGACGGGCAAGTTGCTGGTCACCACCGGTCAAGTGATGAAAAGTCTTTCCGGGAGAAAGAATCTCAACGTTGTCGGGCGTGATGCTGAGCGGTGCGAAGCTGCTCACCGGGGGTGCAGTTCTGCGGTCGGGAGCTGCCATTACTGTTTCGAGTGCTCTAAGTATTCAATGGCACGGTCGAGATCGGCAGGCGTGTCGATGCCAATTGTGGGACAATCGGTCACGGCGGTCATTATTCTATAGCCGTTCTGGAGCCAGCGCAACTGCTCGAGCGACTCGGCGATCTCCAGCGGCGAGCGAGGCAACTTGACGAGCTTGGCGAGAACCTCGGCACGGTAGGCATAGATGCCTACATGGGTGAGATAACGGGCTTTAAGTGGCCATTCTTCGTGGGCTGCTCCACGGACGTAGGGAATCACGCTGCGTGAAAAGTAAAGGGCGCGTCCACGGGAATCGGTCACGACCTTCGGTGTATTGGGGTTTTCAAGAGCTTCGAATCCAGCCGCCGGATCAAAATTACGCACGAGGGTAGCGATATCAGTGTCGGTATCGTTGAAGCAGCCTTTCAACTGCTCGATCTGCCGGGGATCAATGAACGGTTCGTCGCCCTGGATATTGATGATAACGGAAGCGCCGGAACCGCTCAGCGTGTAGGCCTCATAAATACGGTCGGTGCCGCTTGGATGGTCGGGAGAGGTCATGATAGCGCGACCGCCGAAGGCTTCAACAGCATCCGCAATGCGGGAGTCATCAGTGGCTACAACCACTTCATCCAATACTTTAGACGCCTGGCGGTAGACGCGCTCAATCATAGTCATGGAGCCGATCATGGCAAGTGGCTTGCCGGGAAAACGGCTTGAAGCATATCGAGCAGGAATGATACCTATAAATTCCATATCTTAAACTTTTTCAACATAAACTTGGGCTGTTTCAAAGGCGACGACTTTCACCCTGCTGCCGGCCTCGATGAATCCATCGCGCGAAACAGCGTCGCAGGTCGTATCGCCCACTCTAATCTTGCCGGCCGGGCGAAGGGCAGTGATGGCCGTGCCGATGCTTCCTTTAAGATCGGCAAGCCGTGAGTCGACTCCTATGTAGCCGTCCTCGGTGCGCTGGCTGTGTTCGAGAGTTGTCGAGCGTCGCAAGCGTGCCGGACCGAAGCGCGACGTGAGGAACCACGAGACCCCGGCAGCGAGCGCGATGCCAATGACCAAAGTGATGCATGCGTGACCGAGGCCGGTGAAATCTATACCACCGAGAGCCTCGCGACCGAGCATGGCGCCGAGCAGCGAGACAATGATGCAGATTATGCCTGAAATGCCCGTGATACCGAATCCCGGTATCACGAAGACCTCCAGGGCAATAAGGACTATGCCAAGAATGAAGAGCACGACAACCCAGGGGGCCATCGACCCGGTGACGATAATGGGCAGGAAATAAAGGAAGGCGGCGACGATTGCCACGCCGGCTGCCACGCCGAGCCCGGGAGTGTGCATCTCCATGTAGATGCCGCCAAGAATAAGCATAATAAGTATCGCGCGGACGCCTGTTGAGGCAAGGAATCCGAGAAGATTGTCAGTAAATGTCGGCTTGAAAGGAATAAGCTCGGCATCAGCACATCCCATGAGCCGCAGAGCATCGTCGAAATTATCAGCGATACCGTCGGCGATGCCGCAATCGACTGCCTCGCGGGCGGTGAAAGAAACAGCTTTATCGGGGTTGACCATGTCCATGGCGATGTCGGGGTCGCGTCGCCAGCGCTCAACCGAGTCGCCGGGCGGGGTGTAGCGGCCGTGGGCCATGGCGGTTGCACGCATGATGGAGCTCCAGTAGCTCTGATATTTGACGGGCATTGGTTCGCCGTTGCCGTTCACGACTGTCGCCGCGCCTATCGTGGCATGGGGAGCCATGATGATAGTGTCGCAGGCGAGCGAAATGAGCGCGCCGGCCGAGGCTGCATTGTGGTCGATGTAAACGGCGGTCGGAACGTCAAGTTTCAAAATCGCGGTGCGGATAGAGTCGGCCATGTCGACCGCGCCGCCATAAGTGTTGAGTCGCAGGATGAAAAAGTCGGCGCCACCGGGCAAGGAGTGCATTTCTTCGATGGCGCGGCGCGTGTGTCGCCAGGCCGAGGCGTCGATTTCGTCGTCTATAGTGAGGACGACGGCGCGTGGGGCTGCGTTAGCAATCAGGGTGCATAATAGCGCGAGGATAAGCAGGATGCGTTTCATGCGGCGGATTTATTACGACGGAAATATGATGGCAGCAGGCATGCGCCACCTATCAGGTAGATGTAGTAACTGACGACACGCCAGATCATGGCTATGACGAGAGCCGCGGTCATGTCGCCGATGAGATCGCCGTAGTAGTTGGTAAAGAGCCACTCACTGATGCCGCTGCCGCCGGGGGTGGGGGAGATCATCAGCACAACCCACACCACAAACTGGCGCCCGAAGACAAGAAGCCCCGAGGCGGCCGGCACGAAGCCGAAAAACAGGGCGTTTACAACGAGATAGCGCGAGAACCAGGAGAGGGTCGTGGAGCCGAAGACATTGAGCCACCAGCGGCGGGGACGAGTCTTAACCCACTCTGACGTAGCTTTCATGTTGGACATCGTAGTTTCCATGCCTGCTTTCCATCGACTGAGCCATTTATGTGAAAACAGGCGCAACACGAGTTTCTGCACCATGTCGGGGCGGACTATGATACCGGCAAAGAGGATGGAAGCCCAAATGACAATGCCCGCGTAAACAAGCCAGAAGACTATTCTTACGCCTCCGAGGAAGGTATTGTCGGCTGTCATTCCGAAAAGTTCATCCATCGGCAACACAAGCATCAGCACGGGGCAGAAGATGACGAAGAACATTTCGTCAAGGAATAAGGTGGTGAGAGTTAGAGTTGTAGCCTTTCCCACGCTAACACCTTCCCTGTTGAGATAAAGGACAGCCCATGCGCTGCCACCCACGGCCGAGGGGGTGATAGCGGAAGTGAAAGCACACATTATATCAACGCGGAACGCGCGTCCCCAGCTGAGTTGCCCGTCGGTAATAGTGCGGAAACGCCAGGCGAGGCCGAAGTCGCGGCCGGCAACAAACAGCAGGCACGCGGCCAGAGCGAGGACAGTGCGCGTGTCGAAAGTCATTGCGGCTAAAGCGGCGGGGTTGAAGTCGCGCAGAAAAAGCCACACGACGACCCCGATGCCGATGACAACCGGCAGCGCGGCTTTCAGCAAGATATCCTTTACACCGGTTGCGCTCATTTGCCTTCGATAGCTTGCAGCAACTGAGACACAGCTTCAACGGGATTGTCGGAGCGGGAGATGTAACGCCCGACGGCGACCCCCTGAAAGCCTTCATCAAGAATTGAGCGGATATTTTCAGGTGTTATCTCACCCTGTGCCACGATCGGCATGGCTATGCCGAGTGAACGGACGCTGTCGATGAAGGACTTGCGAGCGGATGAATCAAAGCCGGCCGGCGTACAGATAAAATCAATGTCGGCGGCCGCCATCGAAGGCGCGGCCGAGGGGTCGGCGGTCTCGATACCGATGACAGCCTCGGGACCGAGTTCGTCACGAAGGGCGCCGGGAGACATAGGTGCTTCGGCAGGGGAGGCTCCGACGGTCATTCTCACACCGTGGAGGCCTAACTCGCGGGCGAGCTCGGGGCGATCATCAATTGTGAGGAAAATGCCGGCTTCGCGACACATGTCGATTACCTCGGGAGCAATTTCTTCCTTTACACGGGTGTCGTCAAGGTCGGGAAGGTGGAGGTCAATCCACTTGCAGCCGCCTTCAATAGCCATCTGTGCCTGCTCGGCGATGGAAAATCTGTCGTTCTCGGTGAGTATGTATTGTAGCATTACGGGATGTTTCTATGTTTTTTGCAAAGGTACAAAACCCGCGCCACACAGCCAAGAAAAATCGATCCCCGCTTTGTAGTAAGCAGGCAATTCCGTAAATTTGTAGCTATGAAAAAGATTTTTTTATATATCGTGCCGGTGCTTGCTTGTCTTGTAACCGGATGTAATAGGCAGGAGTACCGCCGGACCGAGGGGGCCGTGTGGGGAACAGTATATCACATCACCTACAAGAGTGACCGTAATCTCGATGACTCGATAGTCGCCGAGATGCAGAGGGTCAACATGTCATTGTCGACTTTTGAGCCTCGCTCTACTATCGCGCGCATCAATGCCGGCATCACTGATACTATTGACGAACTATTTGCAGACGTGTATCTTGCAGCAGCAGATGTGTATGATATAAGCGGAGGGATGTTTGACCCGACAGTTGGACCGCTTGTAAATCTTTGGGGCTTTGGCTCTGAGGGCGACCGCCCCGAGCCGGAGGCTTTTCAGGTTGACTCGGCAAGGGCCCTGGTTGGATTCGGGCGCACGCGTCTCGAAGGTGGCCGCGTGGTGTGTGATACAGCGGGAATGCGATTTGATTTCGCTTCTATCGCAAAGGGCTACGGCGTTGACAGGGTTGCAGCAATGTTAAAACGCAATGGTTGCGATGATTATCTTGTTGAGGTAGGGGGTGAGATCGCCGCTGCCGGAAACAATCCCTCGGGGAAGCCGTGGAGTATAGCGATCGAGCGACCGGAGGAGGGGTCGGCGCCCGGTGCGAGCGTAGTTTCGGTCGTAAAACTGACCGACATGTGCATGGCGACCTCGGGTAACTACCGCAATTATCGCCGGCGGACCGACGGCTCTTCCTACGGTCACACAATCAACCCTCTCACAGGCTATCCTTCTGAGACGAATATACTGAGTGTAACTGTCGTGGCACCGACCTGCATACAGGCCGATGCGCTTGCCACCGCCTTGATGACGCAGACTGAAAGCAAGCTGATAAACAACAAGAAGGCTCTCCCTGCGGGCATAGATGTTTATTATATAGTCTCGACCTCCTCGGGTCCCCAACAAAAAAAATTGTAACATATAGTAAGGCTAAGTCATGCCGGCAATTGATGTAACCCCATACCGAAAAATTTTTCGGTAGGGGGCTACATCGGAAATATGTTGTAATTTTGCGGTATAAAGAAGCTTTTATGGCATACGAGAAGAAAATACCTGTTGACCTTGATTGTCCTTTAAGACTTACAATGAGCCTTATCGAGTCAAAATGGAAGTCGTGTATCCTGGACGAACTCCGTGACGGCACGCCAAAGCGTCCAAGCGAAATTCATAAATGTCTCCCTGAAGCGGCTCCAAGAGTGCTCGATATTCAGATGAAGGAGATGGTGGAAGATGGTCTGGTGGTCAAGGAGATATTTCCGGAACTTCCACCACGCTCGGAATACATGATAACCGATCTGGGTAAATCCCTGCTGCCTATAATCGACATGATGTTGCGCTGGGGAGAGGATCACTTTGAAATCTTCGAGAAGAAATATGGTCCGAAGTGACCCGATGCGCGAGCGTAACCGTTTGTGTTTTTTTCAGGTCAGTCAGTGATGTTTTCGATGATGATATAGGCGGGGAGGCTGCCGTAGTTGGCTGCGGCTTGAGCATGATAGGCTGCTTTGGCCGGGTTGGCTGTAGTTCCGAGACCTTCGCGATAGATTTTGGCAAGACGCTCGTGAACGACCGCAAGGACGTTCTTGGGGAGTTTGCCGTTCTGCGCGATGGGTTCGTAATAGCGAAGAACCTGAGCGTAGTTCTGATTCAGAAAATCGCCGTTATAGTTCATGCTACCGAGATAGTAACGGGCCCAGTCATCGCCTTGCTCGGCTTGGCGCTCGCGGGCTTTGAGGCTCGGAAGAAAGCCGTCTTTATAGATAGGGTCGTTCTGGATCTTGGTGCCTGACTGCGCGGCTTCAATCCATTGAAGGGCGAGAGCCGCATCCCTGCTTTCTTCGGAGTCTCCGCGGTTTTCGTTTACGCGGGGAAGACGGAGCACGGTGCGGGCGGCGTCGTCGCCGAGATCACCAGAGATGTAAAGCCAGAAGAATGCATCGGGATAGTTGATATTGCCGCCGGCGGTGGCGCGGAGATTGAAACCGTAGAGTGCCATTCCGCGGGGATAGCCTTTCTCAGCGGCAAGATGATAGTATTGGCGGGCCTTGACAGGATCGGACTTCACGCCATAACCGGCCAGATACATGCTTCCGAGAGCAGTGTCGCCGAAGCCATATTGTATAGGGTTGCACGCATCAAAGTAAGCCTTGGCCTTCTTGTAATCCTTATTTGAGAAATAATATAGACCCAGGTAGCAGTTGGCATCGTTATAACCTTCGCCGGCTGATTTCTGCAAAAGTTTGACGCCCTCTGATTTCTGTTTTGAGAACTCGGGCGAGAAAGCGTAGAGCACGCCGAGCTCCATCGTGGCGCGCGGGCTGTGGTCGGCAACGATGCCAAGGCATTTTGCTGCCAATTCGGGACTCCAGCCTTTGTGATATAACGCGAGGTTGACCACGCTGTCGGCAGATATTCTGCCGGCAGTATATTGTTGGCGCACAGACTCAAATATCGAGTCGCCCCTGTTGACCTTAACGGTTGCTGCCGGGGTGGGGCGATTGTTATTGCGGTTGCGCAGTGAGAACTTGCCGCGGGCAGATGCAGGAACGGCCATGGCAACAATGAGGAGGCTGAGAAGTACAGAGATCTTTTTCATTTTGGTTGAGGGATGGGCATAATGTTATGAATGTTTTATTTTAAACACTCGTATAAGTAGACTTGTTCTCGATACACCTCAATTCGTGCCATCATGAATTAATGCCGACAAAAAGACATGGGGAGTTGCCTGTATCGCAGAGATGACGTATATTTGTAAACTAATCGAGTTTTTTAAAGTGGATGTTTTAAGAAAAGAGCTCAATGCATTTTATGAAGGACAGCGGTTGGCAGAAGAAAGTCTTGACCAATCGTTGCTGGACGAGTGTAAAATCAGAGTTAAAGTCGCAGTTGATGTTGAAAATGATTGCCGCGTGATAACGGATGCTGCAGAAGATTTCTGCTACATTTACGGAGGCCGGTTTTCAACACTGATTGGCTTGGGTGATTCAGGGTCTTATGTAAAAGAAATGAACTCGAGTGATGAAGACGTGATTTATAACCGTATTCACCCCGAGGACCTTGTTGACAAGAGAATGCTTGAATATGAGTTTTTCAAGTTTATTGATACTCAACCGGCTGAACGCAAACTTGATTTTAAAGCTACCTGCCGGTTTCGGATCCTGGACAGAACGGGAAAATACATATATGTCAATAACAGTACCCGGGTGCTTTGTCTGTCTCCGGCAGGAAAGGTGTGGCTGATCCTGTGCTGCTATGATCTGGCGCCCATTCAGGAGCCGGCCGACGGGATCGAAGCTCGTATCGTAGATTGTACTACAGGTGATATTAAGCTTCCGGGACTATCGGTCAATCGCTCAAAGTTGTTGACCGATAGAGAGAAAGAAATATTGAATTTAATAAAGGAGGGTAAACTGAGCAAGCAGATTGCCGATCTGCTCAACATCAGCGTGCACACTGTCAATCGTCATCGCCAGAATATACTTGAAAAACTGAGTGTGAGTAACTCGGTCGAAGCTGTAACTGCTGCAACGGTTATGAAGCTGCTGTGATGCTTCGATGGTTATAAATCAGTATTTCAACATTTGAATTGCCTGAGTAATTTTGTCGCAAAAAAGACAGCGATGAGAAAAGGCATTTTATCAATCGTCCTGGCACAGATTGTGTTGGGGGCGGGATTAATTTATGGCAGTAATGATTTCGACTGGGGCAATGCAACCGTTTACTTCGTCATCACCGACCGGTTCTGTAACGGAGACACTACTAACGATGTCAATTACGGCCGTATCGTGGATTACGGGTCAGAGAGACTTAACGCCGCAACATTTCATGGAGGAGACTTCCGCGGAATGCTTGAGAAGGCTAAGGAAGGCTACTTCCGGGATATGGGAGTAGACGTTGTGTGGATGACAGATGTTTATGAACAGATTCATGGATGGATGTCGGGAAGCGGTGCTATCAATGACTTTCCGCACTACGGTTACCATGGTTATTATCCGCTGGACTACACTCAGATAGATAAGAACTATGGTACTGTGGAAGAATTCCGCGAACTTGTCGACACTCTCCACAGTCAGGGAATCAGGGTGATACTTGGTGCAAATCTGAATGATCCGGGTTACCCCACGCTTTTGGATGCCGTTCAATATGGTTTCGCGGATACAGGCTTAACAGAGGAGCAGGCTGCCCGGCATATAAAGGACTGGAGTTTCGATAAGTTTTTTGAAAACCGTCTTAACTGGAAGGGATGGTATGATCGCGGATGGATAAGGATGCCCGATGAAGGATGGGATGAGTCAAACCCTCTCGAAGCAACTATATACGGGATGCCCGACTTCAAGGATGAATCAGATGAGTTGGTTAAGATTCCGGCTTTTTTGAAAACCAAATGGGTGAAGGAAGGAGACAGCAATAACCCATGGGTTAACCCCGCAGCTTTGGCCCTGCGCAGTGACCGAGAATGGAGTCCGATGCAATATCTGATAGCATGGATTGCATCCTGGGTCGAAGAGTTTGGCATCGACGGCGTCCGCTGTGACATTGTGGAGAATGTTCATCTTTACCGCTGGAAGGAGTTGAGCGATGCCTGTAACGCAGCCCTTCAGGCATGGCGTGCAAAACATCCGGAGAGTCCCGCCTCGACATGGACAGATACATTCTATATGACAGGGGATTATGATATGGCCGGGATAGATTTCATGCCGGAATATGCTGATGCCGGTTTTTCAAGTCTTGTTAACTTTTACTTCCCGAAGCATGGTGATCTTGACGGTATTGTTTATACCTGGCAAGCTTATTCCGACAGTATATCCCGTCATGCTCAATGGCATCCGTTTAATTACCTGAACAATTCCTACCATCGCGATGCCGATATGACTAATATGATTGACTGCGCGACAACTCTTCTTCTTGCTCCTGGTGTAGCCCAAATTTTTTATGGAGATGAAACCGGAAGGAAATTGAGCGACGCACGTTTCAATGTAGACAGCAATCAGGCTTTCCGCTCTGACATGGATTGGAATGACATAGACAGCACTCTGCTTGGCCACTATCAGCTGCTGGGAAAGATACGCAGGTCACATCCCGCGATCGGAACAGGCAAACAGATTACTATGGACCAACACACCTGCATCAGAATATCAGACGGCGACACTATCATGATCAAATTAAAACCGGTTGATAATCTCCCGATTGAAGTTTCAGGGTATTTCGCCGACGGTGAAACGCTCGTGGAGTTATACACAGGGCAAGAAGCCATCGTAGCCAACAATACCGTTGCCTTTCCCTTTTATCAAAATAATGTCGCAGTGATTGCCAGGAAAAAGCTCAAATACAATCTTGTTGAATAACTGTTGAAGAAGTTATATATCAGTTACTTTCATAAATATAACAGAGGCCGTGGTTGACACGGCCTCTGTTATATGGTGTAAAGTTTCGGCTATCGGTTAAGATACAACCGCATCATTGGCGGTCCACTGGGTGAGGCTACCGGCCTTGACCTGGATGCAGACTTCGGTCATGTCGGTCTCGGCGTGGAGTTTGCGCTTTGC
>CAYVTB010000036.1:0-15500 GCA_964454365.1 uncultured Bacteroides sp.
GAATCCAGAAGAGGGGATCTTCCTGACCGGGATAGAGCTCGTGGTAGAAGTTGCGGTAGTCCTCGTCGGTGAGGTCGGCCGGTTTCTTCATCCACTGGGGCTCGGTGGCGTTGATTACCTTGTCCTTGTCGGTATCAACCATCTTGCCGTCTTTCCATTCCTGTTCCTTGCCCGAGATAACGGGCACGGGAAGGAAGCGGCAATATTTCTTCAGAAGGGCGTCGATGCGGGCCTGTTCAAGGAATTCCTTGCTGTCATCGTCGATATAAAGAATTATATCGGTACCACGGGTAGTCTTGTCGCCCTTGTCCATGGTGTATTCGGGCGAGCCGTCACATTCCCAACGGACGGGTTCGGCACCTTCCTTGTAGCTGAGCGAGTTGATCACGACTTTCTTAGCAACCATGAAGGCTGAATAGAAGCCGAGGCCAAAGTGGCCGATAATTGCATTGGCGGTGTCCTTATACTTTGACAGGAACTCCTCGGCACCAGAGAATGCTATCTGGTTGATGTATTTATCAATGTCTTCGCTGTCCATGCCTATGCCACGGTCGCTGACGGTCAGCGTTCCGGCTTCCTTGTCAATGGTGACACGGACGTCGAGATCGCCGAGTTCACCCTTGTATTCACCAAAAGATGAAAGAGTGCGCAGCTTCTGAGTAGCGTCGACGGCGTTGCTCACAAGCTCGCGCAGGAAGATTTCATGATCGCTGTACAAAAATTTCTTGATGACGGGGAAGATGTTTTCGGTCGTTACCCCGATATTTCCTTTTGCCATATATTATATATATTATAATGTATTAGTTTTAGTTTTCTGATTAATTCAATAGCAAAACAAATGCCGTGGAGGGATTTCGTGCCATTTTTTCACTTTTAATATTTTTTAACTGACATTTTCGACTCTTCGTATACGTTTTTTAACTAAATTTGCTCGCGGAAACATCTTGAAAAAAAGGCCGCAAGTGTGTCGGCCAAAGCATCATACTTATTTAAAACCTTAAATTTATCATTTATGAAGAAATTTTACTTCCTTCTTTGCGCAATGATGGTTGCCCTGGCTGCCAACGCTACTGATTATTACATGATCGGTGGTTTCAATGGTTGGACTCTCGCTCAGGAAAACTGCAAGTTTACCCCTCAGGGTGACGGCACCTACGTTCTCGACTATCAGGGTACTCTCACCTCAGGTTTCAAATTCAACGACGGTACCTGGAGCAATGACGCAGCCAACTTCGGTGGCAGCTCAACTCTTGTATTAGGCGAAGTTTACAACCTTACCGTAGGCGGTTCATCGGGTAACATCACTCTGAAAGAAAACATCGAGAATCCCCACATCGTGCTGAACCCCGATGCAGCAACCGTTCTTATCACCGGCCAGTCAGTTGAAACAAAGTATGTTTACGGTATCCACGGCCAGATCTTCGGTGACTCCAACTGGAGCACAACCAACATGACCGAGGTAAACGGCAAGTGGGTGATCAGCGGTGATATGGTAGCAGGTGACTTCGGTATCAAGGAAATGGATGCCACCACCTTCAGCCAGACCAACTGGATTTCCGCAGCCAACTCTGAAGATCGCGTTGTCGTTGTTGACAAAGTAATCGACATGAAGGTCGAAGGTACCAACCTCAACCTTCCCACAGCCGGCTATTATACTTTCACCTTCGATCCCGAAGCCATGACACTGGTTGTTACCGGCGACGGCGGCGTTGTTGAACCCGTGATGGCTATCGGTATCCACGGCAATATCTTCGGCAACGACTGGGAAACCGTTGAAATGACCCAGAACGAAACCGTATTCACCCTCACTGCAAATGTTGTTCCCGGTGAATTCGGTATCAAGATGTACGACGCCAACACCGGCGAACAGTACATGTGGCTTGCAGCCATGAACGAAGAGGGTGCAAAAGTCGTTCTCGACACTCCCCTTTATGTAACCGACTTCAATACCACCAACTTTGTTCTTTCAGTTGGCGGCGAACTCACCTTTACCTTTGATATCGACGCCATGCTTCTCACCGTTACCGGCGAAGCAGTAACTCCCGAACCCATTGTACCCGAAAATCTCTACATCATCGGTAATCTCGCCGTAGGTAGCTGGGACACCACCGCTCCTATCGCAATGGTTAAGAACGGCACTGTATTTACCGCTGAAAATGTAGTAGTAACCGATCCCGGTTACTTCAGCCTCATCACCGCAGCCGGTGCAAACTGGGACGTGGTTAACTCAAGCGACCGCTACGGCGCAAGCAGCCACGACGAAGCTATCGTATTAACCGACGACGCAGCAACCGTTTCTATCGTACGCTATACCGGCGGCAACACAGGCGCAGCTTACTCATGGCAGATCACTCCCGACACCTATAACTTCACTGTTGACTTTGCCGACATGACTATGCATGTAGTAAAGAGCGACAGCGGTGTTGAGGATATCGAAATCGATGCAGTAGCTCCCGTATACTACAACCTCAACGGTGTTAAGGTTGACGCTCCCCAGGCCGGCCTCTACATCGAAGTCCGTGGTACAGTAGCCCGCAAGGTGACTATCAAGTAATTACTTGAAACAACTACATAACTTTCAACCCAGGACCCTCGCCCCTCGCAGGCGAGGGTCCATTTTTTTTCAACTTTTTTTAAAAAAGCGAGAACATTTCTCCGGACCATCAGTTTTGTTTATATTAATACATTTTTAATTTACAATTTTTCTAATTTACTCATCTCTAAAAAATCAAAATTATGGAAGATCAGAGAGGTACACGCTACCCGACATTCGGCTTCATCACCGGAGGAACCGGTGCATTCAACGACGGCATCCCCCCTCAGCCCTACGAAACATTTGCCTATGATTCGGCACTGCTGATGGCGCGTATCGAGAACTTCAACGTTATCCCCTACACCTCGGTGCTTCCCCCCGAGTGTCGCGGTAACCTGGTGACTATCACCAAGGAATTTGCAGACAAATATCCTGCACATCAGTATCGTCCCGATCTTCCTGATCAGTTCAAGCATGGCGCAGTACTGGAAGTGATTATCGCCGGTAACGGTGCCAATTATAACGAGCACAAAGCTATCGCCACAGGCATCGGCATAATCTGGGCCAAGAAGGACGGCAAGTTTATCGGCGGCTATGCAGCAGAATATGTCCAGTACTACGATACACATATCGATGATGACATCGCCAAGGCAGAAGCAAGCATGTGGCTTCACAAGTCACTGAAGCATGAGCTCCAGATCCGCGGTCTGGAACAGGACGGAGAAATTGATCTCTACCACAATTTCCTCAATATCCCCGCCGACCAGCCCTTCGGCTACTGCCTTACCTGCATAGGCTTCCTCAACTTTGGCTATGCACCCCTGGCTAAATAAATAAAATAAGAGTTAAATATCCGCTCCAAGGGTGGGAGGAACCTTTCCTTCCACCCTTAATAATAAATAGCAGAATTATGTCAGACAATGCAAAGAAACTCGGTCTGATCGGACTCACAGCCATCGTTTTCAGCTCGATTGTCGGAGGAGGTATTTATAACATTCCTCAGAACATGGCAGCCGGAGCAGGATTGGGTGCGGTCATTATATCATGGTTGCTCACATGTGTAGGAATGATATTTCTTGTCTACACATTCAAAATTCTGAGTGACAAGCGTAGCGACCTGAATGCAGGTATTTATCAATATGCACAGGTCGGCTACGGAAATTTCGTAGGCTTTCTTGTCGCCTGGGGATACTGGCTCTGTACAGCCACGGGCAACGTAGCCTATGCTGTGATGCTCAATGACTCTCTTGGTGCCTTCTGGCCGGTATTCCTTAAACATGGCTGGGAGACAGTCGTGTTTGGTATCGGTCTGATATGGCTTATGTATTTTGTGGTAGTCGGAGGCTTGAAGACGGCATCGTTCCTTAACGTTCTGATCACTGTGGTGCAGATGGTTTCCCTTGTACTGATCGTAGCCATCCTCTTCATTTTCTTCAAACTGAAGATGTTCAGCTTTGACTTCTGGGGACACCTGACGGATCTTGGCTCGGTCGGAGAGCAAGTGAGGACTACTATGCTCGTGACACTTTGGTGCTTCACCGGTATTGAAGGAGCCGTGATGATGTCATCGAGAGCCAAAAATTCCAAAGATGTTGGCAAGGCCGGCATTATCGGCTTCCTGTGTGCATGGCTTATGTACGCTCTGGTGTCGGTACTCTCGTTCGGCATACTCCATCAGCCCGAACTTGCCAAGCTTCCCGATCCTTCAGTAGCTTATGTACTTAAAGATTGCTGTGGCGCATGGGCCTACTATTTTGTTATCGCAGCCATTATTTTCTCGATTCTGGGAGGCTGGATAGCCTGGACTCTTGTGTGCGCACAGGTTCCCTACGAGGCAGCCAATGTTAAAATATTCCCTTCACGCTTCCTGAAACTGAACAAGAAAGGAATGCCGGGATATGGTCTGATTGTTTCCTCAATCGTGATGACCGTGTTCATGTGCCTGGTAGTGACATCATCAAAAGTATATACAGCCGCTCTTGATCTCACGAGCCTCATGGTGCTTCCCGCATATCTATTCAGCGGAATGTTCATGTGGAAATGTGCACTGAAAAGTAAGCGACAGCCGGCTCTCATTCAGATACAGTCGGAGCGCCAGAGAAATTTCTTTAAGTTCATCGGTATCGGCGCAACAGTTTTCTGCTCTTATATCGTGATCTCGAGTAATCTGTCATTGCTGATAGTTACAATATTGTTCTACCTGCCCGGTGTATTCTTCTATATGAAGGCTCGCCACGAGTATTATCCCGGAGCAAAGGTGTTCAATACCGGCGAGAAATGGCTGCTGGGTATTCTGATAGCTCTCGGCATTGCGGGTATCATCCTGCTGGCAACGGGACACGCCGGAATCTAAATCTCAACTAAGTTATTACACATAAGTGTTATACCCAGGAAAATCTGTTTCAGATTGACAAAAAAATCCGGTCGCTTAACGGCGACCGGATTTTTTGTATCAATTCTCCTGAAGAGGGGCGCCCCCGCCGAGGGCTTTGTAGACGTTGACCATCGAGAGGTATTCGTCGCGGACGGCGTTAATCAATGTCGTCTGCGCATCAAAGTAACGACGGTAGGCATCGAGGACATCTATATAACTGATCGTGCCGCCGATATACTGGCGGTTGGCCAGGGTTACATATTCAAAAGCGGCATCGCGAAGCTCGGTGCGGCGTTCGACGGTGCGACGGATGCTGTTATACACAGCAACGGCATCACTCACCTCGGTAAAGGCGGTGAGCACCGATTTCTCATAACCCAAGCGGGCCTGTTCATAGGCGTCGACCGATGCCTTGTAGCGACGGTGGTTGCGACCGAAATCGAGGATAGTACCGGCAATATTTCCAAGAAGATAGGAGAAAGGTGACTTGAATAAATTGGCTACCTGGTCGTTCTCAAAACCGCCGGTCACGGCAATACGAAGTTTAGGAAACTGGTTGGAATAAGCAACCCCAACGGCAGCAAGGGCTGCCTGGAGGCGCAGTTCCGAAGCGCGAAGGTCGGGGCGGCGTTCAAGGAGAGTCGAGGACACGGTCACCGGGAAATGGCGCGGGCGCACCTGCATCAGATCCAGGTTAGGCTTGCCGAAATCAGTATCCGGGAATTCACCCATCAGCAGCGTAATAGCGTTGCGGGCCATGGTTATGCGACTTTCGAGCGCAGGTACGAGGGCCTCGGTAGTGGCAAGCTCAACCTTGGCCTGCTGATAGACGAGTTCCGAGGTGAGACCACCCTCGTAACGGAGACGAGCTTTTTCGACACCTTCCTGGCGTGTGACGAGAGTGCGGTTTACGATATCGAGCTCGGCCTCGAGAGCAAGGAGATTGAAATAGGCAGTAGCAGTCTGGGCAATCAGCTGCATCTGGAGAGCCCGGCGGTCCTCGACGGAGGCCTTGAAAAGGGCACCGCTGCGTCGCTGCTGGGCCCGTTGACCGCCCCAGAGGTCGAGTTCCCAGTTGACCGTGGCTTTGAAGCTGACTTCGGTATCGATCGTAAATTTCTGGCCACTGTAGTGGTTGGTTTCCCTTGTAGCCCCTGCAATTCCGGTAACAGTAGGAAGATAAACGAGCTTATCAACGCCGTATAACTCGCCCAGCTCGGCGATGCGGGCGGTTGCAATGAGCATATCCCGGTTATTATCGAGAACTCGGCGGATGATGCGGGTCAGTGTTGAGTCACCATAGACCTCCCACCACTCCATGTCGGCAAGCCCGAGGGAGTCGACAGTAGCCTCGGAAATCGAAGGAGGCAGAACAATCTCTGCGCGATTGAGGTTTCGCGTTCCTGAGCAAGAAGTCAAGGCCAAGACCGCCAAGAGAGGAATTATAATACGTTTCATGATTTTTTAATTTTAGAAGACTTGCGGCTTGCGAGGCGTTCCTTGGCACGATATACAGCCACGAAGAAGAACGGCACAAAGATTATACCGACCGTGATCGCAACAAGCATGCCGAAGAATACACCGGTGCCGATGTCGCGACGGGCAGCCGAGCCGGGACCGGTTGCAAAGACGAGCGGCAGGAGGCCGAGCATAAAGGCCAACGAAGTCATGACAATAGGACGGAAACGCAGGGAGGCAGCATAACGGGCGGCAGCCTCGGGAAGCATGCCGTGTTCAACTCCGTCCTTGGCAAACTCGACGATGAGGATGGCGTTCTTGGCGACAAGACCGACAAGCATCACAAGACCGATCTGGAAATAAACGTTGTTCTCAAGTCCGCAGAGCCAAATACCGAGGTAGGCCCCTACCCCTGCAACAGGCAGCGAGAGAATAACGGCGACGGGAACCGACCAGCTCTCGTACAAAGCCGCAAGAACCAGGAATACGAAAACGAGCGCGAGCCCGAGGACCATGCCGGTGTTGCCGCTTTCATGCTTCTGCTGATAAGACAGGCCGCTCCATTCCACGCCGATGTTGCTTCCGAGTCGCTCGTTCACAAGTTTTTCAAGCTCGTCCATTGCCTGGCCCGAGGAGTAGCCGTGGGCAGCTTCACCCGAGATGGTAATGGCGTTAAACATATTGAAACGAGCCATAGTGCCGGGACCGGTAGTGTAGTGAGTGGTACCGAGGGCGGTAACCGGAATCATCGAACCGTTGCTTCCGCGCACAAACAAGAGGTTGAGGTTGCCGCGATTGCTGCGGAAAGCCTCCTCGGCCTGCATGTAGACGCGATAGATGCGGTTATACATGTTGAAGTCGTTGATATACTGCGAGCCGGTGAAGGCCTTGACAGTGGAGAAAACATCACTGACTTCCACACCCTGAAGACGGGCGCGGTCGCGGTTGACATCAAAGTAGAGCTGAGGAATATCGGGCTGAACGCTCGCACTCAATCCGCTGAGAGCGGGATTATTGGCAGCTTCGTCAAGGATACTGTCGACAGCAGCCTGCAGGTCGGCATAAGTCGTTTCGCCGCGGGCCTCGAGCACCATTTCAAAACCGCCTGAGGTGCCGAGGCCGGGAATGATCGGGGGCGAAGAAAGATGCACGGCACTCTCGGCATATTTACCTGTTTCCTCCAGAACACGGGCTCGAATCTTGTTGATGTCGCGGGTCTCGCGTTCCTCCCAGGGCTTGAGAATAACCGTAAGGGTGGAATGGGCCTGATTGGTTCCCACTCGAGGTGACGAGCCGGTCACGTTAAGCACATATTCCACATCGGGATCGGCGTTCAGGAAAGCGATCGCACGGTCGGTGACTTCGCGCGTACGCTCAAGGGTAGCTCCCTCAGGCAACTCGAGCTCGACAGTAAAATACCCCTGATCCTCGAGCGACATAAAGCTGGAGGGAATAAAGTAATTGAGCAGGTATATCGCTACAAGCGCAATTCCGAAGGCAGCATACATGCGACGGGGTAAGCGCAGGGCGTCGACAATGCGACGACCATAGAAACGATTGCCGCGGGAAAGCCACAGGTTTATGTATCTGAAGAAGCGTGCTTTGCGCCTGCCGGTGTCGGGCTTTAACAAGGCTGCACACATCACGGGCGAAAGTGTCAGTGCCACAACAGTTGAAAGGATGACCGACACGGCGATTGTGATGGTGAACTGCCTGTAAAGCTGTCCCGTGATGCCCGGCAGGAAGCTCACGGGCACGAATACCGCACAAAGCACCAGTGACATACCGATCAGAGCCGAGCCGAGATTGGCCATAGCCCTGCGGGTGGCTTCCTTTGGATCCAATCTTTCCTTGTGCATGATGCGGTCAACATTCTCGACGACGACAATCGCATCGTCGACAACGATACCGATGGCAAGGATCAGACCCAGCAATGTCAACATGTTGAGCGAGAAGCCGAAGATGAGCATTACGCCAAAGGTACCGATAAGGGAGATAGGAACGGCGATGACCGGGATGAGCGTCGCACGCCAGTTCTGCAGAGAGAGAAATACCACAAGAATCACCAGCAGCAGCGCCTCGAAGAAGGTGCGGTAAACATGATGGATTGACTCGGAAATATAAGTCGTCATGTCAAACGGAATGTTATAGCTGATGCCAGAGGGGAAGGACTTGGAAATTTCCTCCATCTCTTTCTTGATATTGTCAGCCACCTCCATTGCGTTGGCACCGGGCAACATCGTGATATTCAGCACGGCAGCGTTGCCGCCGTTGATTCCGCTCTCGGTTGCGTAGCTCGACGCCTCGAGTGACACGCGGGCGACATCCCGAAGACGGATAATGGCTCCGGAGGCGTCGGCCCTCAGGACAATATCTTCAAATTCCTTCACGCTCGACAGACGGCCGCGCGCAACGATAGGCATGGTGATATCCACGCCGTTGGAGGGCGCCTGGCCAAGGACACCGGCGGCCGACTCGCGGTTCTGGTCGCGGAGAGCAGTCTGGATATCCTTAACTGTGAGTCCAAGATCGGCCATCTTGTCGGGCATGAGCCACAACTGCATGGCATAGTATCGGGAGCCCACGGAACTCACGGCACCTACCCCGTCGATGCGTCGCAGGAGGTCGACGACATTGAGGGTGGCATAGTTACTCAGGTAAACCTCGTCATACTTGGGGTCGCTCGACATGATGGTTATTGTCATGAGCTTTGTGGAGGTTTCCTTGGCAACGGAAATACCGTTCTGGACAACCTCGGCCGGCAATCGGCTTTCGGCTTTCTTGATGCGGTTCTGCACGTCGACGGCGGCAAGCTCGGGATCCGTGTCGATGTCAAAGGTGATAAGCGCATTGAAACCACCGGAATTAGAGGCCGACGAGCTCATGTAAATCATGCCGGGGACGCCGTTGATTTCCTGCTCTATAGGGGTGGCGACGGCCTGGGTGACAGTGACGGCATCGGCGCCCGGATAGGAAGCG
Source organism: uncultured Bacteroides sp. (assembly GCA_964454365.1). Lineage (GTDB taxonomy): Bacteria > Bacteroidota > Bacteroidia > Bacteroidales > Muribaculaceae > CAG-873. The sequence goes on from CAYVTB010000036.1 coordinate 9,345, forward strand.
GATACCCTCACGACCGGAGGCACAATCTGAGGATACTGGTCAACCGGAAGCAAGGCAAGGCCAATGCCGCCGATTATGAGAATCACCAGGGATATTACAATCGAAAATACCGGGTGATCAAGGAAAAAGTTTTTCTTCATCTCCGGAATATTTATTCGGTTGCAGCATAAACGGTTGCGTTATCACCGTTGGGGTCGTCAATATCGCCGGGGGCAAAGACGGGAGCGACTTTCATGCCATGCTTGAGCTTGTGGAAGCCTTCGACGACAATATTCTCTCCGGCGGTGAGACCACGCTCGACGATAACCATGTTGTCAAATTCGGGACCGGTCTCGATGTAGCGACGCTCGACGATGCTGTCGGGTCTCACAACATAGATAAATGAAGCACCCTTCTCGATCTCGAGCGCGCGGACGGGCACTGAGAGGGCTTCCTCACGCACGTCCATGAGCAGCTTGACGCGGGTAAACTCACCGGGGAGCAAGGTATGGTCGGGATTGGGCATGTCGGCGCGAACAGAGAATGTACCCGTCTTCGGGTCAACCTTCGGATCGGCGAAATCGACAAGACCGCGGTAGGGATAAGCGGTACCATCGGCTTGAGTGACTGTAACATAAGGCGACCATGAACGGTTGCCGCTCTCGGGACCGAAGTTGACGTTGCGCGCCTTGCTCGTGAGATAATCAAGAGATGTCATCGAGAAGAAGACTTTCACAGTATCACTGTTAACGACGATAGCCAAGGGATTCTTGGAGCCTTGCTCAACATGGACACCGATATCGACATTGGACTCAGAAATGAAGCCGGAAATCTGAGACTTAACCTCGGTGTAACTGAGGATAAGCTCGGCGCGGGTGAGCTCGGCCTCGGCCATCTTCACATCGGCGTTGGCGGCATCATAAGCTGCCTCGGCGTTGTCGAGGTCGAGCTTCGAGGCGGCGTTAAGCTCGTAAAGCGGGCGGATTCTCTCAAGATCGCGGGCGGCCTTACGCTGAGCGGCCTGGGCTTTGTTGAGGCTTGCACGCGCCTGGGCGACGTTGGCCCGATACAATGTGGGGTCGATTATAAAGAGAGTCTGGCCCTTGGTGACATGAGTACCCTCGGTGAAAAGCATTTTTTCAATGTACCCTTCCACGCGAGCACGGACCTCGAAATATTGCTTGGCCTGGATGCGGCCCACATATTCGCCGTAAATGCTCACATCGGCCGGGTGGATTGTCTGGATTTCCACTATCGGTAAATCAACTTCAACAGGCTTCTTGTGCAGAGCCTTTACAATAAGCACGATTGCTACAATAAGGACAATTACGGCAACAATCCAAACAATAAGATGCTTTATAAAACTTTTGCCTAAGGTCATATCCGGTGATAATTTTAATTTACTCTTTTACTATTTTTGCTGCGACGGCGCGGGCGGTATTGATCCCGTCAATGGCTGCCGACACGATGCCGCCTGCATATCCGGCTCCCTCGCCTGCGGGATATAAACCGCTTATTTTTACATGACTGCGCGACTCGGAATCGCGGGGTATCCGCACCGGGGCCGACGTTCTTGTCTCGGGACCGATGACAATAGCCTCGGGGGTGAGGAAACCGCGCGCTTTACGGCCGAAGTCGGCAAAGCCTTTCCGGAGGCGCGAAGCGACAGGTGCCGGCAACAGCTTGTCGACGCGGCCGGGAAAAATTCCCGGAGCGTAGGATGTACGGGGCAGATCGGCCGAGGGTTTTCCGTCGACAAAATCGGTCATGCGCTGGGCAGGAGCGGTCTGACGCCCTGAAGCGGCTTCGCTGAAGGCGGTCTCGATATCCTGCTGATAGTGCATCATTTTCAGGGGACCATAGTGGTCATATTCGGGCAGATCCTCGGGAAGGACCTCGACAACCATGCCGGAGTTGGACCAGCGCGTTCCGCGGTTGGACGGTGACATGCCGTTGACGACAAGTTGACCTGAACCGGAAGCTGCGGGTACAATGACACCACCGGGACACATGCAGAAGGAATAGACCGCGCGGTCGTCGACACGAGTCAGCATGGAATACTCGGCAGGCGGCAGGAATCGGCCGCGGCCCTCGGGGGAATGATACTGGATGCGGTCGATGAGGGCCTGAGGGTGCTCGAGGCGCACGCCGACAGCGATTCCTTTAGGCTCTATCTCGATTCCGCTATCGTGGAGCATGGAATAAACATCGCGGGCCGAATGGCCGGTAGCGAGTATAACGGGACCATGAAATTCCTCGCCGGTCGCAGTCATTACGCCAGAGACATCGCCGACGTCATTGCGGAGCAAGCCTGTGACACGGGTGTTGAACCGTACCTCGCCGCCGTGCTGCAGGATAGTGTTGCGCATGGCTTTGATAATGACGGGGAGGCGATCGGTGCCAATGTGGGGATGGGCATCTATAAGAATGGAGTCGTCAGCTCCGTGGGTGTGAAATATCTGCAGGACCTTGTCAACGGGGCCGCGCTTGGTCGATCGAGTGTAGAGCTTGCCGTCGCTGTAAGCGCCGGCGCCGCCTTCCCCGAAAGAATAGTTGGAATCGGGGTCGACGCGGTGCTCGCGGCTGATGGCGGCAAGATCGCGGCGACGGGAGTCGACATCCTTGCCACGCTCGAGAACTATGGGACGGAGTCCTTGCTCGATAAGTTCAAGGGCCGCAAAAAGGCCTGCCGGACCTGCTCCGACAACTATCACGGCGGGACGGTCATTGACGTCGGGATACACTATCGGATCATAACGGCGCCATTCCTTGTCTATTTCATCAATATGCACGCCGACGGTGAGATTCACCATCACGCGGCGCTGGCGGGCGTCGATCGATCGGCGCAGGATGTCGACACGGGCTATCCGAGAGGGATCGACACCGAGTGCGCGGGCAGCCTCGGCCTTGAGCTTGGCCGGAGTGGCGGCCGCTTCAGGACTAATTCTCAACTGTAGTTTTTCCATGCTCAAAAATACGTTTGTACTTCCGGTTCATGATGATTACCGTCACCAGCGCGAGGGCAAAGGCAAGGAAATCGCTGCAGGTCATCGAAACCCACACACCGTCGATACCGAGCCTGGGGGGAAGTATCCACAGGAGCGGGACAAGGAATATCAACTGACGCGTAAGAGACAGAAATATCGAAAGCTTGGGATGGCCGATCGACTGGAAGTAGTTCTGGATCACAATCTGAACGCCGACAACGGGATATACCATAAAGTATATTCTGAAACCGCTGCGGGCAATGTCGATCATCAGCTTGTCGGTAGTAAACATTGAGGAAAGCACGTCGGGGGCACTCTCGGTCAGGATCCAGCCGATCGTCGTTATGGCAGCGCCGATCCACATTCCTTTGTGCAGGGTCTCGGTGACTCTGGACCAATTGCTTGCGCCGTAATTGTAGCCGAGAATCGGTTGCATGCCTTGAGTGACACCGAAAACGATCATGACGAAGAACATTGTCGTGCGGTTGATGATGCCGTAGGATCCCACTGCAATGTTGCCGTTATCGCCAGCGACGCTAAGAAGCGACTTGTTGAGGAAAACCACGACAAAGCAGGCGGTAGCGTTCATCAGGAACGGCGACAGACCAATCGCATAGATGCGCTTGACAAATGACCATCTGAGCCAGGAGCGCTTGAAGTCAAAGTGAACGAGGCTTTTCTTTGACGTGAAATGGTGAAGGACCCAGATGAAGGCACAACTCTGGCCCAGAATTGTAGCGAGGGCGGCTCCCCGGATGCCCCACCCCAGCGAGAAGATAAATATAGGGGCCAGAATTACATTGACCGCCACGGAAAGGAGGGCTGAAATCATGGCCTTGCGAGGGTAACCCGTGGCTCTCATCAGGTTGTTGAGGCCGATAAAGATATACGAAATCGGGGTTCCGTAAAGTATTATGCGCATGAATTCCCGCGCATAAGGAATCGTCTCGGCAGTCGCGCCGAAGAAGTAAAGAATCTCGTCGAGGAAAATCAGGGACAGGCCACCGAATACAACAGAGTGTATCAGACAGAGTGACATAACATTGTTGATCGTATCTGTAGCACGGCCCAGGTTCTGCTGACCGAGAAAAATCGAGCTTATCGTAGCGCCGCCGGCAGCGATCAGCGTACAGAAACCTACAACAAGGTTCATCAACGGAAAGGTGATCGCGAGACCGGAAATAGCCATCGGGCCTACACCACGGCCGATAAAGATGCTGTCGACTATGTTATACAGTGATGTTGCAACGGCTGCAATAATTGCCGGCACGGAGTACTGTACCAGCAGCTTTCCTATAGAGTTGGTCCCTAAGGTGAGCCCTTTTTCTGAATTGACGGTTGTTTTATCGCTCATACATCACCGGGTGTTAAATCATTAATTGCCGGAGCCTTGGCCTTGCGACGATTGAGACGGTCAATGAGGAAGAGAAGCAGCAAGGCACCGAGCCATGCGGCGCTGAGGACTCCTGCAACGTAGCCGTCATCGACGGGCCTGACTTCGTCTACAGGGTCGTTACTGCCCACAAGCGATGTGTCGAGTGTGGCCAGCGAGCGCTTCCACATCACGCGTCCGTCGCGGAGGGCAACCACGGCCGCATTACCGCGGGCGAGCTCTTTAAGCTGGGTGTCGCCCGCCGTGTAAACTTCAAACTCGGGACCGGCGAGTTCGACCCATCGGTCAAAGGTCTCACCCGAAGCTCCGACGAGGCCTATCATCTTGCCTCCGCCGAGGGTGACGGCATCAGACAGCTCGTTGGCAAAGCGCGAGCGCGTCAGATAATCTATGCCGGGATTGTTGACCACGAGAAGGAGCACATCGCCATCCAGATCGCCAAGGACATCCTCAGTGATTTCTTCGTCGCCGTCAAACACGGCCAGGCCCTCATGGGCACCGGAGGCCGTTGCCTCGGCACGCACGAATGTCCATGTCGAATCGGGGAGAGCGTCGAGGTCAAAGGTCTGCTCGCGGCCGTCGCGCTCGTAGACATATTTCGGCGCGGGGGCATCGGCCATGTCGGCAAAGGGCTCGCTTCCCACGGGATAGGGCCGGAAATCAACCACGGGCTGGAAATTCCAGCCTATAATTGCCAGCACGAAGCCGTAGATGCCGGTAGCGGCCAGTGCAAGCCACTGCAACGAGGGGCGGAAGAGCGGGGCGAGGCGCCCGTGCCACACGAGTAAAGCAACGAGCAGCAGTGTCAGGACTATATTTTTGGCGAGAGTTGCGCCATTAGAAATGACAAGGAGATCACCGAAGCATCCGCAGTCGCTCACGGGGTCGGCGATGTAAATGTAGACTGTCAGCGGCAGCATGAAGGCCATCAGCAACAAGCCGCAGACAGGGGCCGTCCGACGAAGCGAGCCGGTGGCTAATGCCACACCAACCAAAAATTCAAAAAGCGAGAGCCCCACGGCACCAACCAGCACTATATCGCCGGGAATCATACCTGAAATGTGCCACGCCGTGAGATATTCGGTAATCTTGTAGACAAAGCCGGCCGGGTCGACACACTTGGCCCACCCGCCCACGATAAAGGCAGCGCCGGCCAGAAGCCGGCACAGCCACAGAGCCACTCGCGAGAGTATTGTCGTGTAGCCCGAGGTGCTCATTCAGTGAGCTTTATAATGCCGAAGACGGCATAGATCACAATGTCGAGATAATTGGCGTCGATGCCTTCAGAAACGCTTGTGGCTCCGTCGTGGTCCTCAATTTCCTTGATACGCTCGATCTTGGTGAGGATAAAGTCGGTGTAGGACGACACGCGCATCATGCGCCAGGCTTCGCCATAATCGTGGTTTTTGGCCCGGAGCAGTTCACGCGCAACCTTGACAACGCCATCATACAGCTTAACTGCCTGCTCGGCAGAGATATCCTTGGAATCGACGGCGCCCTTTTCAAGCTGTATAACGCCGATAATGCCGTAGTTTACAATCGCCATAAACTCAGGCAGAATGCCTTCGCCGACAGCTGTCTTTCCGGTTGTCTCGATCGTCCTTATGCGTTTGGCTTTTATAAAGAGCTGATCCGTGAGGCTGCTGGCTCTCAGCAGGCGCCATGAGGGACCGTAATCCTTTAATTTTGCGACAAATATCTTGCGGCAGGCATCAATAGCACTGTCAAATTGTGAAATCGTATCCATTTCTCAGAGAAATTTTTGCAAAGATATAAAAAATCAACGCGAGCGCCAAG
>CAYVTB010000037.1:0-6997 GCA_964454365.1 uncultured Bacteroides sp.
TATCAAGGAAGAGGAAGATGCTTTCCTGCGTACGCTTGAAAACGGTATCCGCCTGCTCGACGACGCCATCGCTGCCGCCAAGGCTGCCGGCAGCAACCGCATCAGCGGCAAGCAGGCTTTCACGCTCTATGACACCTATGGCTTCCCCCTCGACCTCACCGAGCTTATCCTCAAGGAGAAGGGCATGACCCTCGACCACGAAGAATTCAACGCCGAGATGCAGGCCCAGAAGCAGCGCGCACGCAGCGCTGCCGCTGTCGAGGCAACCGATTGGGTGACTGTAAACGACGGTGAGCAGGAGTTCAAGGGCTATGATACCCTTGTTACGGAGACCCCCATTCTGCGCTATCGCAAGGTAAAGCAGAAAAACAATGAATACTATCAGGTTGTGCTCGCCGAGACACCCTTCTATGCCGAAATGGGCGGACAGTCGGGCGACCGCGGTACCCTCACCGACGTCGAGACCGGCGAGGTTATCAATATCTACGATACTAAACGCGAAAACGGCATGGGCGTGCATCTCGTCAAGAAGTTGCCCGCCAATCCTGCCGCCACTTTCCGCGCTGAGGTTGATGCCGACGTGCGCCGCGCCATCTCCTGCAATCACACCGCCACTCACCTGCTGCATCAGGCTCTGAGAGAAGTTCTCGGAACTCACGTCGAGCAGAAAGGTTCTCTCGTAACCCCCGATTCACTCCGCTTTGACTTCTCTCACTTCCAGAAGGTTACCCCCGAAGAACTGCGCAAGGTCGAGCGCCTGGCCAACAAGCGCGTGCGTGAAGCCATTGCCCGCGACGAGCGCCGCAACGTGCCTATCGACGAAGCCCGTAACATGGGCGCCATGGCTCTTTTCGGTGAAAAATACGGCGACGAGGTCCGTGTGATCCGCTATGGCGACTCTGTTGAGCTCTGCGGTGGTACTCATGTCGCCAACACAGGTAACATCGGCATGATCCGCATCGTCTCTGAAAGCTCGATCGCTGCCGGCATCCGCCGTATCGAAGCTATCACCGGCGGCGCTGTCGAGGATGCCATGGACGCGATGGTCGACAATATCCACAAGGTCGCCGGACTGCTCAACAATGCTCCCGACGTTGTCGGTGCGCTGCGCAAGGCTCTCGAGGAGAACGCCGACCTGCGCCGCCAGGCCGAGGAAGCCATGGCCGAGCGCGTCCGTAATCTCGCTGCAAAGGCTCTTGACGAAGCTACTGTCAACGAGGCCGGCGTGAAAGTCGCTACCCTCCGTGGCGTCTATATGCCCGACGTCGTCAAGGGTGTAGCCTTTGCCGTGCGCGCGGCTGCCCAGGGTCCTGCAGCCTTCCTGGCCGCGACCGTCGATATGAGCGGCAAGCCCCTGTTGACCGTGATGTTTACCGATGATGCCGTCAAGACAGGACTCAATGCCTCGACTCTTGTCCGCGAGGCCGCCAAGGCTATCAAGGGTGGTGGCGGTGGCCAGCCCGGCTTTGCACAGGCCGGTGGCAAAGACCGCGACGGTATCTCTATTGCATTTGACACCCTCCTGAATGCAGTAAAATAATCACTTGCAATTCGTTTTCCCAATGAAAAGAAACATAATCCTGTGTCTGCTTGCCGTTGTCGCGATTGTCGGTCGCGCTGCGGTAACCGATACTCTGCTCATACCCTCGAAGCATCTCGATAGTCCGATGAAGGTGACAGTAACCGTCCCTGATGCAGCGAAGAAATCTCCCGATGCTCGCTTCCCGAGCGTCTATCTGCTCAACGGTTTCTCGGGCGACTATACTTCATGGACCAAGATTCGTCCCGATATGGGCGAGCTCGCCGACCGCTACGGAATGATTATCGTCATGCCCGACGGCCGCGACAGCTGGTACTGGGATTCCCGTCCCGGCCTCGAGATGGAAAGCTTCTTTGTCGAGGATCTCGTTCCTTATATCGACAAGAATCTTCCGACGGTTACCGACCGCTCCAAGCGCGCGATCTCAGGCCTTAGTATGGGCGGGCATGGCGCTATGTGGCTCGGAATACGCCACAGCGATCTCTGGGGCTCCGCTGCCACAATGTCGGGCGGCGTTGACATCCGTCCTTTCCCCAACCGATGGAAAATGAAAAGCCTCATCGGTGACAAGGAAACCAACCCCGCAGCCTGGGAAGATCACACCGTCATTAATCTTGTTCCCTCGCTCCGGCCCGGCCAGCTCAATATCATGGTCGACTGCGGTGTCGATGACTTCTTTGCCGGTGTCAACCGCGATTTCCATCAGGAGCTGTTGAAGGCCGGTATTCCCCACGACTACATCGAACGTCCCGGCAAGCACACCATGACCTACTGGGCCAACTCGGTGCTTTATCACCTCCTCTACTTCAACGAAGTCTTCAATCAATGATACTACAGTCGATTGCTCTGACCAATTTCAAGAATATCGCCTCGGCGGCCTTGACCTTCTCTCCGAAGATCAATTGCCTGCTGGGCGATAACGGTATGGGTAAGAGCAATCTGCTGGATGCTATTCATTTCCTGAGCTTTACAAAGAGCTACGGACGACTGTCCGACGCAATGCTCATCCGCCGCGGCGAGGATTATGCCATCCTGCGCGGCCGATACCTGCGCGGCGAGACCGAGGAAGAAATCACCGCCGGCCTCCGCCGTGGCGGGCGCAAGTCGCTTAAGCGCGGCGGTAAGGAGTACGGGCGCCTGTCGGCCCACGTCGGGCTGTTGCCGGCTGTAATGGTCGCGCCGCCCGACCTCTCGCTCGTTACTGAGAGCGGCGAGGAACGCCGGCGCTTTGCCGATATGATCATCTCGCAGACCGACCGTCCCTATCTCGACTCACTGATGCTCTACAACCGGCTGCTCGAGCAGCGCAACAAGCTCCTGCGTGACGAAGCCTCGGATACTACCCTCTTTGAGTCAATAGAGCTGATGATGGACCAGGCGGCCGATGTTATCGTGAGAGGTCGCCGCCGTTTTGTCGAAAGGTTGCGCGAGCTCTTTGCCGACTACTACCGCCGCATAGCCGGTTCCGACGAAAACGTGGATCTCAGCTATGAACCGTCGGTCAGCGGACCGCTGCTCGACGCTCTGGAGCAGGCACGACGCCGCGACAGTATTCTTCATCACACCACCGTCGGTCCCCACCGCGACGACATCGTCTTTACGATCGACGGCATGCCGCTTAAAGCAGTTGCCTCACAAGGCCAGACAAAGACATTTACAATCGCCCTGCGCCTGGCCCAATATGATTTCCTTGCAGCAACGACGACTATCAAACCGCTCCTGCTGCTCGATGATATCTTTGACAAACTCGATGCTCGTCGCGTCGAGCGCATCGTCGATATTGTATCGGGCGACAGCTTCGGCCAGATTTTCATTACCGACACCAACCGCAAGCATCTCGACGAAATCATGAACCGCGCCGGCCGCGGGTTCAGAATGTGGCATGTCGCCGACGGTTCATATACCCCCATCGGAGAGTCATGAAGCGCACGCAGGCAATGGCTGTGGGAGAAATCCTTAAACTGTATATCGATCACGACGGCGACAGGGCAGAGTTTGACCGCCGCAAGGTTGAGTACCTGTGGTCACGCGTCGTGGGGCCCGCGATAAACAAGTCTACAGTCTCGCGCCGAGTCATCGGCGACGTGATGCATGTCACCATTTCTTCGGCTCCCCTGCGCAACGAGCTGGCTTTCATGGCTCCTGCCCTTGTAAAAGCCCTCAATGAGGCCGTCGGCGCCGAAATAATTTCAAAAATTGTCTTTCATTGACTATGTCACAGCAACGTGTTCCCAAATCTCCGGTTCCTTTTCTGCACAACTTCCCCGTCCAGCTCCGCTTCAACGATGTCGACATGCTGGGACACGTCAACAACAATGTCTATCTACAGCTGTTTGACGTGGCCAAGTATGACTACTTCCGCTGCGTGATGGGCGATGGCTTCGATATCCGTCGCCTCGCGATGGTTGTCGTCAATATCAACTGCGATTTCTATGAGCCGGCCTATATTGACGAGCCTCTGACTGTGATGACAGCAACCGAGCGCATCGGCGAGAAGTCCCTTACATTGCTGCAGCGTATTGTGAACTCCGAGACCGGCCATGTCAAGTGCCAGGCGGTGACGATCATGGCGGCCTTTGATCCCCACACGCTGTCCTCGGCCACGGTTGATTCCGATTCCCGGGCCAAGGTCGCCGCCTTCGAGAAAAGGACTTTCTGACGTCCCGGCTGATTGGTCAGTAAAACCTGCCGTTTCGTCAAAAAACTCCCGTGGTTGGTGGAATATGACTCCAAGTCACTTGACAGAAGAGGTTCCATGATGTAACTTTGCATCAGAAACAAAAAACAAACAAAATAATCTCATAAAACTCAAAGAAATGAAAAGCGACGAAACCATCTTCAACTCGATTGGCGGCACCACACTGCGCGATACCAACAACTTCGGCAAGGAATCAGTAGCCGACGAGGCTCCGGAAACCCGCAAGGGTATGCCCAAGCTCGCCAAAATAGGCGCCGCAGGCGTCACCGGTCTTGTGCTCGGCGGTGTTGGCGTGATGCTCACCTCGGCTACCCTCCCCGAGAGCGACAGCGCTGAAGACGTTCTTAAAAATATGGAAGACGACGTCGAGACCTTCGGCAATGAAGAGACCACCGGTGGTTACCACCTCTCGGACGATAAAGTTGAATTTGCCGACAATGTCAATGACGGCATGACCTTCGGCGAGGCCTTTGCACAGGCTCGCAGCGAGGTAGGTGCAGGAGGCGCTTTCGTGTGGCACGGCAATGTTTACGGCACATTCAATGCTCAGGAATGGAATGCAATGTCTCCCGAAGAACAGGCCGAGTGGAGTTCACACTTTGACTGGAACCACATCGACACTACCTCTCAGGAAAGTGTTGCCACCGAGGAACCCGTGGAAGTGGAGAATGAAGAAACTCTCGAAATAATCGAGGAAGAACCTGCCGAGGAAGAAGACGAGGAAATTACTGAGCCCCGCCCGGTTGGTAACGATGAAGAAGAGCTTCCCGAGGTAGAGGTTATCAGCATCGTAGACGACCGCGAGTCAGGAATCGGTTATGTTGAAATGAACATCGACGGCCATGAATCCTACTTTATCGACCAGGACGGCGACGGCAACTTTGACGTCCTCATCTCGGACCTCAACGACAATGGCGAGATCGACGAAGGCGAGATGGTAGACATCTCAGACACCGGCCTCACCATGCAGGAAGTCGCCGCCAACACAGGCATGGACATCAATGTCATCGGCGAAGAAGAGGAAATCATCACCTACGACCTTCCCGGCGAAGATCCCGGCTATGTTACCGAGGAAATCGTTGACGAAGAGCTGGACATCGACATCACCGACGAACAAGCCCTCGACATCTAATCATCACTGACATAATGAACTATCAGCGGGAAGCCTTTCCGGGGCTTCCCGCTATTGATATTAAAGACTTGGTTTTTTCTTATCCAGGTGGGACAGGGCCCAGTTTATCAGTGGATTCATTGCTTCGAGCAAGGTGCTACCGTAAGCGGTGAGCTGATATTGGGTGCGCGGAGGAATTTCCGGTATTACAGTCCGCGATACCAATTCTTCATCTGCCAGCATCTTGAGCGCCTGCGACAACATCTTAGGAGAAACATCCGGAATTGCCCGGCTTAGTTCTCCGAAAAATTTTGGCTTGCCGTCGCTTAGGGTGTGAACCACCAGCATGGGCCATTTGGCGGCAATGACCGTGAGGACGCTGCGGATAGGGCATCCGGCAACGTCCTCAACGTCACTTTTTATTCCCTTCATCCTATCACTCCGTCATTTGCAGTCCAGTGGTCGAGGCTGCCGGCCTTTACCTGTATGCAAACTTCGGTCATGTCTGTTTCGGCATGCAGCTTACGCTTTGCTGCAGGAGCAACGCGGAGCCAGTCTCCGGCTTCGAGAGGCACGTTTTCGCCGTCAATTTCCATGAAACCTTTGCCCGAAACGATGAAATAGATTTCCTCGTTTTCCTTGTGGCTGTGGTAGAAAGGAATGACTGTGCCGGCGGCGAGATTGTTGACCGATACTTCCGCGCCTGTTAGCGAGAGAGTGTCATGGAGTTCTGTGCGGGAAGCACCTGCTGCAACATGGGTTTTGCTGTAATTGCTCATTGTTGTATTGTTTTAAGAGTTATGATAGTGCAAAATTATAATCATAATCTTTATTTGTCAAGTAGTTACCTCTGAGTAACTACCTTTCTTTCATGAATAATGTATAAAAATCATAGTGTTAACCCCGGAAGATTAATTTTAATTAACATTTTTCGGAAGGTAAATAAAAAGCAAGAGACCGACAACCGGAATCTTGCTTTTTTATAAATAATGACTTTGTGAATCAATCAATAGGTGAAGGTGCCCATCGGGGATTTGATGGTAAGGAGGTTTTCGTCGGCTTCTTCAACGCGGCCAATGACCTTGGCGCTGATGTTGAAACTGCGGGCGATGTCGATTACCTCCTGGGCCTTGTCGGCGGGCAGGTAGATTTCAAAGCGGTGTCCCATGTTGAATACCTTGTACATCTCGCGCCAGTCGGTGCCCGATTGCTCCTGAATCAGCGTGAACAGTGGTCCCGGGTCAAACATATTGTCCTTGATGACATGCTTGTTGTGGACAAAGTTCATGATCTTGGTCTGGGCGCCGCCCGAGCAGTGGATCATGCCGTGGATGCTCGGTCTCATCACCTCAAGAACTTTCTTGATGACAGGCGCGTAGGTGCGGGTAGGGGACAGCACGAGGCGACCGGCGTCGAGGGGCGAGCCGTCGACCGGGTCGGTGAGTTCACAGTTGCCGCAGTAAGCGAGTCCGTCGGGAATCGACGGGTCGTAGGTCTCGGGATAGTCACGGGCCACGCTGCGCGAGAATACATCGTGGCGGGCCGATGTGAGGCCGTTGCTGCCCATGCCGCCGTTGTACTGGTGCTCATATGTCGCCCGGCCGTAGGAGCACAGGCCCACGATGACGTCGCCGGCCGAGATGCGCGC
>CAYVTB010000037.1:7007-9886 GCA_964454365.1 uncultured Bacteroides sp.
GCGCGCGTTGTCGATAATCTGGTCGCGGCGCATGCGGCAGGTGACGGTCGAGTCGACGATGATGGTGCGCACGAGGTCGCCCACATCGGCCGTCTCGCCGCCGGTGGAGTAGATGCCGATTCCGAGCGAGCGGAGCTCGGCGAGCAATTCCTCGGTACCGTTGATGATTGCGGCGATAACATCACCCGAAACCAGCGATTTGTTGCGGCCGATGGTCGATGAAACAAGAATATTGTCGGTCGCTCCGACGCAGAGCAGGTCGTCGAGATTCATGATGAGTGCGTCCTGAGCGATACCTTTCCACACGTCGAGATCGCCCGTGCGGCGCCAGTAGGCATAGGCGAGCGCCGATTTGGTGCCGGCGCCGTCGGCATGCATGATGTCACACCACTCGGGGTCGCCACCGAGAATGTCGGGAATTATCTTGCAGAAAGCTCCCGGAAAGATGCCTTTATCAACGTTGCGGATTGCTGCGTGAACGTCTTCTTTCGAGGCTGAGACGCCTCTCATGCGATAGCGATTGTCTCCTGAGTCGGTCATTGTATGATCTTATATAGGGTTTTTTATTTGAGTTTGGCAATATTTTTTGATGATCCTGCCAGCCACACTATGTCTCCCGGCGCGAATTCAAGATTGGGATTCGAGTCGATAAATTCGCCGGCGCGGTTTACGGCCACAACGAGGACGTCGTAGTTGTCGCGCAGCGACGCCGATGAAGGTGTCTTGGAGATCAGCGGAGAATCTGATGACAATAATATTGATGACAGGGTGATTTCCTGATTATTGGTGCTGTTGGAATCTGATTTGGCCTCGGATTCCGCAACAGGCAGCAGCCGGGCGATCTGTTCGTCGTTACCGATGACGCCGATCACGTCGCCGGGATAGAGCCTCATGCGGCCGTTGGGTATGGGAATATTGGTATAACCGCGCTGAATGCTGACTATATTGACGCCGTATTTCTTGCGCAGGTTGCTGTCCATCAGGCGGTCGCCGGCAAAGGGGCAGGCCGTGCCGATGGTCATGTAGGCGAGGTGGAGGTCACTCACTACGGTGTTGTTTTTGCCCGAGCGGCGCAGCTCGCGTTCATTGAGGTTGTCAAAGAATTTCGACTCCATGCGGCCCATGTGGGCATTGATGCTGTGGTAGAGCAAAATCATCAGTAACACCACAGCCGCGAGAGCGAAGAAGAAGCCTGCCGTGAGAGAGTAGACCGAGGCTACGGCATAGACGAGGAAGCCCAAGGCTATAATCGTGCGGAAGATCATCAACACCAGGCGAGGGATATTGTGTCCCGACTGGGCGCCTGTCGGCGGAATTTTCACCGGCGTAACCAATGCTACAAGGAAGGGCGACATGGCAAGGGTCTCGGTCACGACCGTAAGCAGACGGCCCCAGTCGCCGGCAAGCGGTTCAAGCCATGGACGCACATAGTAATTCATCACGATGGATATCGCAATCAGTATCACCGAGTATACGACCGTGCGCCACAAGTGGCGGCGGAGTACCACGGCCCACTGGTTGCCCGAAGCCTGTTCTTTCTGGCTCTCGGTGTTATAGCGGTCGATAAGGAAGTGCAGCCGGCTCGGAAGGTGCTTCTCAAGGAAGTTGTAGGCCGGAACGGAGAAGCGTATGAAATATGGGGTCGTGAAAGTGGTGATTACCGACACTGCCACGACGATGGGATAGAGTTCAGGCTCGAGGACGTGGAGACTCATGCCCAGAGTTGCGATGATGAAGGCAAATTCACCTATCTGAGTGAGCGAGAAGCCCGAGCGCACTGCAACCTTGAGCGATTGCCCCGTGATGAGCATGCCGAATGTACCGAAAATTATCATGCCCACGATGACTACAAGCGACAGGATGAGAATCGGCAGCCAGTAGGTGACGAGGATAGCCGGCTGGACCATCATGCCAACCGAGATAAAGAAGACGGCACCGAAGAGGTCTTTGACCGGCGAGGTGACATGCTCGATCTGCTCGGCATAGCTTGTGCCGGCAAGGATCGAGCCCATAACGAAGGCCCCGAGAGCCAGCGAGAATCCGCAGTAGACCGAGAACACGGCCATGCCGAGGCACAGGCCCATGGAAACGACAAGCAGCGTCTCGCCGTTGAGGAAGCGTCGCACGCGGTTAAGGATCGAGGGGATCAGATATACACCGACGAGGAACCAGATTACGATGAAGAACAGAAGCTTCCCGACACTCCACAGCAGCTCGCCGCCCTCGACACTGTTGTTGATGGCGATTGACGACAGCAACACCATCATCAACACCGCAAAGAGGTCCTCGACGATGAGGACAGCCAGTACCAGGGATGCAAATTTCTGCTGCCTCAGCCCCATGTCAGTGAAGGCCTTTATGATGATGGTCGTGGACGACATCGAGAGCATACCGCCGAGGAACAGGCAGTTGATGTTGTTGAAATGGAGTATGCGGCCCGTTATGAAACCGGCCAGCATCATGCCCGTGACTATGATCAGGGCCGTGACGACGGCCGAGCCTCCCGAGTTGATCAGCTTGCGGAAACTGAACTCGAGACCGAGCGAGAACAGCAGCACGACGATACCGATCTGTGCCCAGAATTCAATGTTGGCCTCGGTGGTGACCGAGGGAATATAGGTGAAATTGGGACTTGCCAGGAAGCCGGCGACGATATAACCGAGAACGACGGGTTGTTTGAGCCATTTGAACAGAACCGTCACCACTGCTCCAAGCAACAGGATGAAAGCAAGGTCCGAGATGAGGCTTTGGACATTCATATATTTATCTGATTGGCGAGGGTGATGGACTTGGTGGGATACAGGCTCTCGAAATTATGGAAGAGGTCGACCAGATCGGTATTCTCGCGCATCACTACGACCAGGTTAAGGCGCGTTTCC
>CAYVTB010000037.1:9986-15338 GCA_964454365.1 uncultured Bacteroides sp.
AGACCGCGCACAGAGCCTTTCATCTGAATGATGGCGCCGGCGCCCAAAAAGCCTATACCGGAAATCACCTGGGCAGCGATACGCGTGATATCTCCGCGAAGGACGCCCCCGTAGTGCTGGGGAACGTAGATCGAAAGTATCATCGCCAGAGTGGACCCCATGGCTATGAGCGAGAAGGTGCGCACGCCCGCCGTCTGGCCGCGGCGGCGTCTTTCAAAGCCCACGATGCTGCCGAGCAGCATGCTCAGCAACAGCTGAAAGCAGCAACCCGTGAAATTGATGTGGGTCGAATTGATATCGGCTATTAGATCGCTGAAAAGAGGGTACATTTAGTTCAGGGGGAAGGAGCGTGATATCAGTCGGAAATTATCGGCAAAGAGTTCCACAGTGTAATCGCCGGGGGTAAGAGCCGTGTTTACGTCCCAAAAGATCGTGATTCCGGGGAGTTCCTCGCCCGAGTATTCAACCGTCGTGCGCGCGGTGCAATCCAGCGTCGAGCCCTCGAAGGTGAACGTGCCACCGCCGCCAAGAACCTGTCCCGAGGGAGATGTGATGCGCATGTAGATGGTCTTCTGGCCCACGGGGGTTGAATTGTTCTGGGGAATGGTGAAGGTCACGCGCAGCTGGCGTGCTTTCTCCACTTTCTTCTCGATCTTGCCCTTTTTGTTGAGCGCCACGAGTTGCAGACCGGTGACATTGAGCTTTTCGGCAAGAGTCATGCGCTCGCTGAGTTCCTCGTTGCGGCGGGCAGTTTCCTCGACTCGCGTTGTGAGCTGCTCGTTGCGGCCGCGTATGGCGGCGTTTTCGTTGCGCAGCGAGTCATTCTCGAGATTCAGGCGATTGATTTCCTCGACATAGTGGCGCAAGAGGTTACGCAAGGTCGTGATTTCGTCCTTAAGGCGCTGAATCTCGGCAGCGCTGAGATTACGCTCTTTGCGCAGTTCCGACTGCAGTTTCTCGATCTGCAGGCGGGCATTCTCATATTTCATCGTCAGGTCGCGCTTGACCGAGTCGTCCATCACGAGCTGACGCTGGTTCTCAAACATGCTGAACTCGGTGTTCAGCTCATCGTAGGCGTTCTGCAGTTCGCGTTGTGAGGCATCGAGCTCGGCCTGATCCTTGAGGGCGATAGCCTCTTCGAGAGCCTTTTTCTGGCTCGTCGACTCGATAACAAACCATGCCGCCAGGCCTGCGATTATTGCCAGCAGGCCTACGATGATCCATATCATGAGTTTGCGCGATGAGGCGCCTGAATTCTGATTGACAGTCGGGGGAACAGTGGCCTGTTGTGAGCGCTGGGCCTGAGCCGGGCGGGGAGCAGAAGATTTCAGCGGGTCGGCCGTGTCGTGGCGTTGCCACTGCGAGCCCTGCGTGGCACCCTTGTTGGGGTCGGCCGTGTTGGAGCGCTGCCACTGCGAGCCCTGCGTGGCCCCCTTGTTGGGGTCAGCCGTGTTGGAGCGCTGCCAGGGCGACTGCGTTGCCCGCGGATTGAAACCGTCCTGCGGCGCAGCATTATTGTTCTGCTTATCGGAATCTGACATAATCTATTGTCTGTTAAATAACTCTGTTCGAATTAGTCCTTGCGTAAAATGAGACTACAAAGTTAGCAAAAATTAGACAAACCACCAACAGGCACCCCAAACTAAACATTACTGAGAATTGGGCTAAGGATTGTTTCTTCAAATAAACGCAGGGATGCCATATAGCGGAATCCCTGCGTTTATTTGAAGAAGTTTTAATATTACGCCTGGTGGGCGGGGCGGAGGAGGTCGTTGACGGTCTTGACGGGGTTGAAGGTCGAGGAGGGAACTTCAACAAAGACGGTTGACCAGTCGCTCATGGAGCCGTTCCACAGGCCGGGCAGCTCAAGGGCGCGCAGCTCGCGGCCGCCGAGCGACTTCGACGAAATGAAGCCGGTGTCTGCATCCACATATTCGGGCAGCTTGTATTTGCGGTCCTCGAGGTCCTTGATGTAGCACACAAGGTCGACAGGGTTGAAGTGGGTGGCGCTCTTCATCATTTTAACGTAGTCCTCATTGGACATGTCGATCTGGGTCGATTCCAGTATCTGGGGCGAGAAAGAGCCGTCGATATTCCGGGCCAGGAACGGGCCGCCGCCGGGTTCGCCTTCGTTGCGCACCATGCCGCAGACTCTCACGGGGCGGTTGAGCTTGGCCTGAAGATAGTCAGCGAGCTCGGCTTCGGGAAGACTGTCAAAGAGGGGCGAATCGGTGCAGAGTGTCGTGCGCATGAAGTCGACGATTTCGCGCAGGTCTTCGGGATCGTAAAGGCCCTGGCGCAGCATCTCGCTGTAGTGTTCGATCTTATCGTGAACCAGAATCAGAGTACCTGCCAGCACCTGCTTGTAGCGGATTGTTGACTCGCGCAGGCCTTCGGGCACCACGTTGTCGATATTCTTTATGAAAATGACGGTCGAATCGAGGTCGTTGAGGTTCGCTATCAGAGCTCCGTGACCGCCGGGACGGAACACCAGGTGGCCGTTGTCGTCGCGGAAAGGCTTGTTGTCGAGCGTGGCTGCGAGAGTGTCGGTCGACGGTTTCTGCTCCGAAAGCGAGATGTCAAACTTTACATCATAGCGTGCTTCCATCTCGGGGAGCGCCTCCTTGATTTTTTCTTCGAAAAGCTTGCGGTGGTCGGCCGAGACAGTGAAATGAAGCTTGACGACGCCATGCGATGCAGCCGTGGCAGCGCCCTCGGCGAGATGTTCTTCCAGGGGGGTGCGTGTCGCGTCATTTTCATATTTATGGAAGGTCAGCAGAGCCTTGGGCAGGCCGCCGTAGTTCATGCCTTCGGGAGCGATGATAGCCTTGATTATGTCTTTCTGGCGTCCTTCTTTCAGAAGATCATGGGCGTCGGCATCGTAAAGACGTTTGGTCGTTTCGTTCAGTTCCTTCAGGAAAGGCAGTCGGTCGAGATTGTCGAGCAGCTCGGTGACGGTGCTGCCAGCAGCAGCTTTTTCCTCGGTGCCGTTAACGAAGGCAAAGAGTGCCTTGAACATGCGCGAGGCAGCGCCGGAGGCGGGAACAAACTTGGCTACGCTGCCGCCGTCGTTGAGATATTGCTGCCAGCGCACCAGTGCTTCCTGCTCCTGCTCGGGAGTCAGCACCGTGATACCATGGCCGGGAGTGGCCGAGGCTGCGAGTTTCAGGTAGGGGAATCCGGTTTCAAACCGGTGCATCTGAGCTTCAGCGGCTGCGGGCGTTATTCCGCGCTCGTTGAGCTGTTTGAGGTCGTCGGGAGTAAACATGAGAACAATGGTTATAGGGTTTATGTGTTTGTCTTAATGAGTTATGCGTTTGATGAGATTATAGGCAGGTATAATGCCGAGCTGGCCGGCGCGGGAGAGGTCGGAAACCCCCAGGCGTTCGTTGCCCAGCTTGAGATAAATGAAGCCGCGGTTGTACCAGGCTTCACCCATTTCGGGCTTGAGCTCGATCGCTTTGTTAAGCGCAGCCAGGGCCGATGTATAATCTTCGGCGGCTATGTGGGCGACAGCTTTGTTGTACCATGCCTCGGCCATCAGCGGTGAAAGTTCTATCGTGCGGGCCAGGTCGGCAAGAACATCGTCGAGAGCCTTTCGCGACAGCATGTTGCGCGTCGTTGCGTCGAGAGCGTCGTCGTTGGCGTTTGCGTTGGCCTCGCGTGCATGGTATCGCGCCTGTGCCCGCAGATAATACCCGATTGCGAGGTCGGGTGTCAGCGCCAGGGCGCGGTCAATGTCGCGCTCGGCCGAGGCATGGTCGCGCAGGGTCATGAAGTCGATGGCACGCCCCAGATAATCGATCGCTCGCGGCGCATGGGTGGAGAGATATGAGTTATAATAATCGATCGAGCGGAAATGCTCGGCCGAGGTTTCATCGTCGAGAGTCGCGACACCCGTCGTGACGCGCAGTACATGGCGCAGCGAGCGCGTAGCGTTGAGATCATCGACCTCCTTAATATAATAGGTCGACGGGCGCAACTCGGTCGGGGTATAATAATAGGCAATTTCAAGCCATGGCTCGGGTTCGATTCGCAGGTTGCGGTCCTGCACGCGGCCCCTGATGGCGCTGTTGTTGTACTCTTCCTGGATCTCTGCGTTGTCGTCGACAGTCACCAGCGTGGCAAATCGCCCGGCAACATCGGCCTCCGGCGAATATTCGATGGACTCCGTCTCCTCGCTCGCCGTGACGTTTCGTGCCCGCTGGCGACCCTTTTCGCGCTCGGCCAGTGCCCGCTGTGCGTTGCCCTGACGGGCAAAGATTTCAGATCTTATGTAGTAAGGCTCGGGAAGTTCCGGGTCCGATTCCTGCACGCGGCCTATGTCCGAGAGGGCCTCGTTGAGTCTCCCCTTGGAGAGGTTTACCAGCGCGCGGTTGTAATATGCCGCCAGGTCGTCGGGCCGCAGGTCGATAACCCGGTTGAAATCCTCCAGCGCGCGGTCGTTATCTGCCGCCTGCATGTGAAGGATGCCTCGGTTGAACAGCGCGCGGTAATTCATCGGGTCGAGTTCTATAGAGTAGTCAAAGTCGGCCATTGCTCCGAAATAATCGTCCAGTCGGTAGCGCAGATAAGCTCGGTTGATATACAGGCCGGCCATGCGGGGCTGCAGCTTGATGGCCTGGTCCATGTCGCTCAGTGCGCTTTCCAGGTCGTCATCGGCATTTATGGCAATATCGGCACGCATGATATAGGCGTTCACCGCTTTAGGATTCAGCTCAAGCGCTTTGTCGAGGTCTCCGCGCGCGGCAGTCGTGTCTCCCCGTGCCATTGAGAGCTGAGCGCGTCCAAGATAGCCGGTATCAAAACCGGGATAGTAGGTCAGCAGAGCCTCAAATGTTGAGTCGGCGCCTACATAATCCTCTATGTCGCTTTGGGCCAGTGCTTTGTTGAAAAGCAACTGGCGGTTGCGCGGAATTAGCTCCAGTGCGTGGTCATAATCGCTGATGGCGCCGCGGTTGTCGCCGAGATTCTGGCGGGCGACCCCGCGCACCTCCCATGCATCGGTCAGGTAAGGGTTGATTTCAATAGCGTGGGCAGCATCGGCCTCGGCACCGTTGTAATCTTCGAGATTGAGTTTTGCGATCGCGCGGTAGAAATAGGGCTGCGCCAGGTAGGGTTTGGCCTGTATCACCCGGTTAAAATACTGGATCGACAGCATGTAGTCCTCGAAATACAGCGCGTTCTGCCCCACGCGGAGCACTTGATCGGTATTTATCTGGGCCTCAGCGCCAAGCCATGTTGTCACCACTATCAGAGCGGCGGCTACACTACGAATATATGCGGCTAAATTTCTCACGTCTGCAAAGATACGCAAAAAAGCCACAACACCAAAAAACATTTCTCAAATCA
>CAYVTB010000038.1:0-13005 GCA_964454365.1 uncultured Bacteroides sp.
GATAGCTGCCGCCGATGCCGATGCAGACAACAACGTCACAGGCTTCACGCAGCCCGGCTGCGGCCTCGTTAATTTCATCCAGGAGACTGTCCGGGGTTTCGGAGGGCAGTTTTACCCAGCCGAGAAAATCGTTTCCGGCACCGCTGCCGTCCTGAATCATGCGCAGGCCGTCCAGAGCCTCGCTCTTTAAAGAGTCTATGGCCGTCTGAGACACGGTCTGCAGCACGTCCTTAATATTTACCTGAATTTTTTCCATCTGTCTATTTTTTATATTTGCGCAAAGTTACAAAATCCCCCCGACATAGATTCACTTCTTAAATTTTTTTCACGCGCAAAGGGCCATCCTCTCCCGCGCTCTTGTGTCACAACTGATTTTTGAGTACCTTTGCACAAAATAAACCGATCATGACCACAAAATACGATTTCGATACCGTAATCGACCGTCACGGCACCTGTGCCACCAAGTTTGACGGTCTCGATGCAATGTTTGGCCGCCACGACGTCACGCCGCTGTGGATTGCCGACCTCGACTTTGCGGTGTGCCCCGACATCACCGCCGCCCTGCGTCACCGCCTTGACCACCCCGTGCTGGGCTACTCGGCCGCGCCTGACAGCTATTGGCAGTCCATTATCGACTGGTGCAAGCGTCGCCACGGCTTCGAAATCAACCGCGAGGAACTCACGTTCATCCCCGGCGTCGTGAAAGGTATCGCCCTTGCCATCAATTACTTCACGAAGCCCGGCGACAAGGTTATCATCCAGCCGCCGGTATATCACCCCTTCCGCATCGTCGTCGAGGGAAACAAGCGGCAGGTCGTCGAAAACCCGCTGATCCCCACGGAGGACGGCTACCGCATGGACCTGGAAGGCCTTGCCGAAATTGTCGAACGCGAAAAGCCGCGCATGATGATTCTCTGCAATCCCCACAACCCGGTCGGCATCCAGTGGGACGCCGAGACCCTGCGCGAAGTGGCCCGCATCTGCCGCCGCGGCGGTGTCACCGTGGTGAGCGATGAAATCCACGGAGACCTTATGCTCGACAACCGTCCCCACATTCCGTTTATCGACGTGAGCGACGACGCCCGCGCCGTCGGAATCATGCTCGGCGCTCCCTCCAAGACATTCAATATTCCCGGTCTCGTGAGCTCCTGGATGGTTATAAAAGACCCCGGGCTGCGCCATGATTTTTACGAGTGGATGGAAGTCAACGAGTTCAACGCTCCCGTTATGATCTCCACCATCGGTGCCGAGGCCGCTTATTGCCATGGCGAGCGCTGGCTCGAACAGATGCTCGGCTATGTCAAGGACAACATCGACTATGTCGACGAGTACCTGTCACGCAATGCCCCTGCAGTGAAGGTCGTAAGGCCCCAGGCATCATTCCTCGTGTGGCTTGACTTCCGCAGCCTGGGTCTGACACAGGAGCAACTCATGAAGCTGCTGCTCGAGAAAGCCCATCTGGCGCTGAACGACGGCTCCATGTTTGGCCGCCAGGGCGTCGGCTTCATGCGTCTCAATGTAGGCACGCCCCGTTGCATCCTGGCCGAGGCGCTCGAGCATATAAGCGAAGCCGTGAAATCTCTTGAATAAAGTTGCTATGAAAGTAAGGCTCATCCCTCCCGAGGAAATAATTGAAACACGCGTGTCGCGCCTTCCGCTGAGCAAGAGTGTCGCAGCGCGTGTTATGCTCATGCATGCCATGACCCGCGGCGCCCGGGCCCTTGACATCGAGCGCCTGCCTGCCTGCGACGACACCCGCGTGCTCGCCGTTGCCCTTGCACGCGGCGAGGGCGATATCGACGTCGCCGACTGTGGCACGGCTGCCCGTTTCCTGACGGCGTTCTTCGCCGCCCGGGAAGACAACGAAGTCATTCTCCGCGGCTCGGAACGCCTGTGTCACAGACCCGTGGGGCCACTTGTGGAAGCTCTGAGATCGCTTGGAGCCGATATTGAATACAGGGGCAACGAGGGCTATCTACCGCTCAAAATAAAGGGGCGGCGCCTTGCCGGAGGCCCGGTGAAACTGGACGCTAAGGCCAGTTCACAGTTCGCGTCGGCCCTGGCGATGGTTGCTCCGCTGATGGACAAGCCCCTCAAGATCGACCTCGGCGGGGAAATCGCCTCTATGCCCTATCTGAAAATGACACTGGCCATGCTGGAGGCCCGCGGAGTCGATACTCTCCGCGAAGGCTACACAATCACTGTCAGCAACACGCCCTACCGCGACGCCGACATGGAAGCCGAACCCGACTGGAGTGCCGCGTCCTACTGGTATGAACTTGCCGGTGTCACGGCCGGCTGGTTTACTCTCCCGGGACTGCGCAAGCCTTCTCTCCAGGGCGACAGCATCCTGGCCGAAATCGGCGAGCGCTTTGGCGTCGTGACGGAATTCACCTCCGAGGGCGTCGAGCTCTCGGCTACACCCGACCTCTACTCGCGCCTCGACATGGACATGGCCGACTATCCCGACCTCGTGCCTGCCCTGGCTGTCACCGGTTGCCTGATCAATATTCCCTACCGTTTCACGGGCGTCGCAAACCTGCGAATAAAGGAAAGCGACCGCCTGGCTGTGCTCGCCGGGGAGCTGCGTCGCTGTGGCTGGCTTCTTGAGGTCGGCCCCGATTATCTCGGTTGGGAAGGCGCGGCGATGCCCGTCTCGGAGCTGCCCGAAATGGATTCCCACGGCGACCATCGCCTGGCAATGGCTTTCGCCGCCATCGCGGCTTTTGTCCCGGGAATCACCATTGACCGGGCCGAGTGTGTCGAAAAGTCTTATCCCGGCTTCTGGGATGATCTGCGCGACGCCGGGTTCATCGTTGAATATATCGAGGAGCAACAATGATTCTTGCCCTTTACATACTTCTGTCGATTGTGGCAGTAGGTCTGGTGCTGTGGCTCGGTGAACGCCGCTGGCGCCGCAGCCACCCGGCTGTTGACACCCCGGAATCGGTACCCGAAGCCGAGGCTGCCGATGACGAAGGCTGCTGCGGCATGCACATCACCTGTGAGCGCGACTCGCTGCTTGCTGCCGTCTCGCCCGAAATCGTCTATTACGATGACGAAGACCTGGATGAGTTCAAAGGCCGCGCGGCCGACGCTTATTCCCCGGCCGAGACCGAGCGTTTCCGCGATGTGCTCCTGACCCTCCTGCCCGACGATATAGCCGGCTGGGCCCGCTCGCTCCAGCTCCGTGCCATCGAGCTCCCCGGCGACGTACGCGACGAACTTCTGATGATTGTTTCCGAGGTGCGCGAGCAACGCGCCCTCCACTCCCGCCAAGATGCTTGAAATCTTTGAATATAAATTCTTTGTCTATGCACTCATAGGCGTGGTGGTTCTCAGTATCGGAGCCGCCATGGTGGGAACATATATTCTCACACGTCGCCTTGTCGCCATCTCGGGCGGTATCACCCATGCCTGCTTCGGGGGTCTCGGCCTGGGATACTTCCTTGGCATGAATCCTATAATCATGGCAGCTGTCTTTGCCGTCGCTTCCTCGCTCGGCGTCGAGTATATGTCGTCGCGGCTGAGGTTGCGCGAGGACTCGGCTATAGCCGTCATCTGGGCCCTCGGGATGGCTATCGGCGTCCTCTTTGTGTTCCTCACGCCGGGATACGTTCCGGAGCTTAACGCCTTCCTTTTCGGCAACATCCTCACAATCAGTCTCGGCGACCTATACACTTTTGCCATTTTCACCGGGCTGCTGACTCTGTTTCTCATCTGGAAATACCGCGAGGTTGTCGCCTGTGCCTTTGACCGCGACTTTGCCCGCGTGATAGGACTGCCCGTGCGCTTCATCACCTACACCATGACAGTCTTTGTCGCCGTCGGCATCGTGCTGACCATCCGACTTGTCGGGGTAATGATGCTCATGTCGATGCTGTCGCTTCCGATCATGACGGCCGAAATATTCTGCCGTCGCTACTCGACAATCATGTTTGCAGCGATGGCCGTCTCGCTTGTAACTTCTGTAACGGGGCTTTTCATCGGAGCTATTGTCGACGTTCCGTCGTCGGCAGTTATCGTGCTGCTGATGGCGATCACCTTCATTGTCGCCCGCTGCGCCAGGGCGCTTATCCACAAATAAATACCGCGTAAAAACAACGATTGCGGGCTTCCTGCGCTGGAAAGTCCGCAATCGTCATAGAGGAAAGACTGTTTCTTCTGTGCGGGTCTTCAGTCGTTTTTCGTCCGGTAGGTCTGTAGCACTTTCAGCCTCAGGGGTGGTGGAATTTCGATTCCGGCCTATTTCGGGGTGAGCGACTTGCCCTTATGTTTGTGTGTGTTTTGTAATATTAACACCCCGTAGGTTGAATGGTTCAGAAATTATTACATTTTTGTCAAAATCTTGTTACATATATTACGCGACCCGCCGTAGTATCTATCACATACCAGCTGGTACCTTCCACCTCCTTGGCCTTCTTCACGCTTGTTACATGTTGTGATATATCATTGATTGATAATGTACAAGCAGCAGGGTTAAAATCTATTCGGGTACCATTTTCGACATCAATCGTGTACATGGAACCGGTTTTATCACGCCCCATAATTACTCCGCCAAAATTGTACAAAATTGTTACAGTACCTGTAACTACACGCGGTTGGGCATCCTTGAGCTCGGCCGCCAAAGCATTGTCATCGACCGCCGAGGGGTTGTCGGGGTCACCTCCGGGCCTTATTGACGGCGTCGGCGGCTCGCCCGAGCAGCTCAACACCAACAGGGCTGTAACAAGAATTACAATGTACTTCATGGCTCGAGATAGAAAATCATTGACCCCTCGGTCGCGGAGGTCTCGAAATGCAGTTCATGACTCCCGACGGCAATTTCCGCGAGATTGACCGGACTCTCACAAGGCACTCCGTCGAGCATCCACACAGCATCTCGCGGCAAATAGGGTGACGACAGCCACAGCTTCCCGTCGGCCGATTTGCTGTAACGGGCTTTCAGCGACACCGGCTGCTCGGTTACCGGGTCATCACCCGGGAAATGCCATTCCTCCCCGACCCGGTCGCCCCACAGATATTCTGCCACCTCGGGCCACTCTACAAAAGGATTGATATTGCCCTGGCACTCGGCAAGAACACTGTTCTCTGCCCGCTCCCGCTCGTCCACGGGGTCTGCGCGGTGCCAGTCGAGCAGCAGCCCGGTTGCGTAAGGCGTCAGCAACGGCCAGCCGCCGTCGGTATAAAACATCACTGCGCGACCGTTCCACAGCTCGCGGGGATAGATCAGCGCCATATACATGTAGCGGCGCGCGAGGTCGCCCCGGCGGTCCGGCGCAGGTTGCCACATATTGGTCTGTACCGAGGAAATTGTTCCGATCCCGGCAACCCAGCCCTCATCCGCAAAGAGGACGTCCTGAACATCTCCGGGGACGCTGAAGTCGCTTGCCTCGACCAGGGAATACGGCGCCACGAGCATATTGTAGACATCGCGGGGCGTCTCCCGCCACCACGATTCCGGCACAAGAAACAAAGTATCAGTATCGTTGCCCCACCAGGCCGAAACATGCGGCGCGGCCGACAATGCCGGTGGCCTGTGGGCCGAAGCCAACGCGGCCGCCAGCGCCGAAGCGCCGGCAGCCGCAGGCTGCATGGCCGGTCCCGGCCACGCCACTGCCGCAAGGAGACACAGCCCGCAGGCGTACCTCACAGTTCAAGCGGAGTATAAGGTAAATTCCAGGCCTCGGCGACGCCCTTGAAGGTCACCTTGCCGTCGACGATGTTGACACCGTCGGCCAGGCCCGTGTCGCGTCGGCATGCCTCTTTCCAGCCAAGTTCGGCAAGGCGCTCGGCATAGGGCAGCGTCGCGTTGGTGAGAGCCAGGGTCGAGGTAAAGGGCACGGCACCGGGGATATTTGCCACGGCATAGTGAACGATGCCGTCCACGGTGTAGACAGGCTCGCTGTGGGTAGTCGGGTGGGATGTCTCGAAGCAACCGCCCTGGTCAATGGCAACGTCAACAAGCACGGTGCCCGGAGTCATCAGCTTGAGCATATCCTTGGTGATGAGATGAGGTGCTTTGGCACCGGGAATCAGCACAGAACCGATAACGGCATCAACCGTCGGAAGCTCTTTCTCGATATTGTGGCGCGAGGAGTAGAGGGTCTTGACATTGGCCGGCATCACCTCGGCAAGGTGGCGCAGCGTCGGCAGGGAAATATCGGTGATCGTCACGTCAGCGCCAAGGCCGGCAGCCATCAGCGCCGCGTTGCGGCCCACGACACCACCGCCGAGCACCAGCACGCGCGCAGGCTTCACGCCCGGAACGCCGCCCATCAGCAGGCCCTTGCCACCCTGAGGTTTCTCAAGGAAACGGGCTGCCTGCTGCACCGACATGCGGCCTGCGACCTCGCTCATGGGAATCAGCAGAGGCAGAGTTCCTGCCTTGTCGCGCACCGTCTCATAGGCTATACAGGTTGCCCCCGAGGCTATCATCGCTTCCGTAAGTTCAAAATCACTCGCAAAGTGGAAATAGGTGAACAGCAGCTGGCCCTTCTTGACAAGCTTGTATTCGGGCTTGATCGGCTCTTTCACCTTGATGATCATATCGGCGATACCATAGACTTCTTCGATGGTAGGAAGCATTTTTGCACCTGCCGCCTCATAGTCGGCATCGCTGAAGCCGCTGCCGAGGCCGGCACTTTTCTGCACATAAACTACATGACCGCGGTTAACCAGCTCGGCAACGCCTGCCGGAGTCACACCCACGCGGTTCTCATTGTTTTTAATCTCTTTGGGAACGCCGATAATCATAAGGCTGTAAGAGTTTTAGATGGTAAATAATCTTTTAAGGCAAGTGGAAGATAAAATCCACTGCCCAAATATAAGAATTATTTTCCTTTTCTCGTCACCCCTGCCCCAAACTTTTTTATAATTTTTTCAAAATAGCGATTATTGCTTTGTCCCTCAGATATAGAACTTAAGGGACGTCACCAGGCGGTATATGCGCGCTGCGCCGCGGCCGCCGGCAAGAAGATAGGCTCGCAGCAGGCGCCACAACAGGCGCCGCGCGGCAGGTTGCGCCGCCAGTAGCTCCCGGGCCACGGCCGGTGCCATGGAATCTTCACGCGCCCAGGTCGATACCATGATCAAGCGCTGAAGGTCGGCCCAGTGTTTTTTATCGTCGGGAAGATTGAGTTTTATACTGTCGAGTGCAGCTTTCATACGCTCCACGCGGCCGTCAGCGGCTGTCATCAGCGAGTCCGGACTCTCGATGACATCGACCGTTATCTCGCTGCCTGCATGCACCACCTCGGGATTCTGCAGCAGCAGTCTAACCCCGAGTTCACAATCGTCAAACATGCGCCCATCCGGGAGCCAGCCGCCTACTCGGCGCACAAGCTCGGTACGCGCCATATAGCGCACGGTTGAAAACGAGGAGTGCATGATATTGTTATAGAGCTTATCGCTCATTATGAAAGGCCGGCGATGCTCGCGCCCGTCGGCTCCATGAAACAAGAAATCCCAGACCACAATATCTGCGTCGGGATTATCGTCGGCCACCTTCAGGGCACGCTCGACGTGCCCGGGGCGCATAAGATCGTCGGAATCGAAAAACATCACCCACGGCGCCGTGACCTTTGCGAGGCCTGCGTTGCGCGCGGCAGCCGCTCCTGGCTGTTTTTCCGTAACTATATCCACCTGAAAATCGCCGGTTGCATGGGATTCTTTCCAGCTCCGCAACACCTCGGCGGTGTCATCGGTGGAATTATTGTCGACAAGAATCAGCCTCAGCGGGCGCGCAGTCTGCGCAGCGACGCTGTCGAGCGTCGCCGTCACTACTCCGGCGCGGTTATACACCGGAATTACTATATCGACACGGGGCTGCTTGTCCACTTGAAACTGTCGGTTTAAAAAGTGTCATGTACGGGCAAGCGCGCGGCCTGCCCGTACATGTCACAAATTAATATCAGAGAGGGTATCAGCGTTCCTGAACGCCCTTGATTTCTACTTCAAACACCAGGGTCTGATTGGGACCGATCTGGGCAGGAGCATTCACGCCATAGGCAAGTTCGGCGGGGATATAAAGGGTAGCCTTAGCACCGGGCGAGAGCAGTTTCAGGCCCTCGGCAAAGCCGGGGATGGTGCCGGCGGGCGAGAAGGTCACGGGCTGGTCGGGCTGCGACTGGTCAAAGACGGTGCCGTCGATCAGCTTGCCCACATAATTGAGGGTCACGAGAGTGTTGTCGTTGATTTTAACATCGGGATCACCGGCTTCGTCAATCTTATACATAAGACCGCTGGCGGTAGTCTGCACGGCGGGATCCTGGCTCTTCAGATTGGCGAGGAAAGCCTGGCCCGAGAGAAGATTCTGCTTGGCTTCGGGAGCCTCGGCTGCCTCGGCATCGCGACGGGCTTGATCGAGGACGTTTACCTGTTGCACCAGAGCGCTGTAGACACCGTTGGCATCCTGGAGAGCGGCCATGTCGAGCGAGTCGGCATTGAAGGCGCTGATAAAGTTCTTCAGTACCACGTTCTTATCAATCTTCACGCCGCGCTCTTCGAGGCCCTTGAGTTCCTGGAGCATCTTCATGCCTACCTGGAGACCCATCGAGACACCGTCGCTCTCGCCTTCGGAGAAGGCCATGCGGATACCCTTGACAAGGTCGTTCTTGACCTGCTGGGTCTGGTGTTCTTCAGAGAAGCGCTGGAAATCGGCGAGAATGTAACCGCCGACCATCTGGCCATATACACTTGAGATAGAGTCAGATACCGACTCAGGAACGGCAAACTGCGATTCTGCGGCAGTCTTGTCGTCTTTGGAGCAGGAGGCGGTGGCCACGATGGCAAGAGCGGCTACGCCCCACATTAACTTTTTCATCTTATCAATAATTTTTGGTTTGTTATTTTGTATTCAGTTTAATATCACTGCTTGACAGCCACCAGTTCGACCGTGAAATCGAGCGCAGCATTGCCCGGAATATTACCCGGAATGCCCCGCTGTCCATACGCTAAGTCGGCAGGCATCACGATGCGGTAGCGACCGCCGGGCTGCATCAGCTTGAGACCTTCGGTGAAACCGGGCACCAACTCGCCGACTTCTATCACGACCGGCTCATCGGTGGAGTCGAAGACATAGCCGTTGGAGAACCTTGCGACATAGGAGATCTCCACCATCGTGGTATCGGTGGGAAAATCCCCGCTGCCGGCCTTCTCGGTGATGAACACCAGTCCCGAAGGCAGGGTCCGGGCGCCTTTCTCGGCACCGCAGGCCTTGAGGAATTCCTGCTGACTCTCGAGACTGAGCGAATCGGGAATAAACGGGCGGCGAGCCTTGACATATTTATCTATATACGCGTCGGCCTCGGCCACGGTGAATGCCGGTGTCTCGCCGCGGACAGCATCGGTGAGCGCCGACAGGAACACATCCATGTTGACCTGCGCGTCGAGCATATTCAAGTCACTCAGCACTCTGGCGATCGAAGGCCCCACATAGGAGGCAACCGCGCGCGAAAGCGAGTCGACCTCGGCGGGTGTCGGGTCGGGAGCGGCAGTCTGGGCGTCAGCAACCGCGACGGCCATCATGGTCGCCGCAGCCGTTACTAAGAGTTTCTTCATTTACCGACGACCTCCAGCAGCGTCACGTCAAATATAAGGGTCTGGTTGGGACCGATACCGGGAACACCCTGTGCGCCGTAGGCCAGATTGGCCGGGATAAACAGGCGCCACTTTGAGCCGGCCTTCATCATCTGAAGGGCCTCTACCCAGCCGGGGATCACCTGAGTGACACCGAAGGTTGCGGGCTCGCCGCGTTCCTCGCTCGAGTCAAACACGGTGCCGTCGATCAGTTTGCCGGTGTAGTGGACAACCACGCGGTCGGTTGCGTCGGGAGTGGCACCGGTGCCCTCTTCAAGCACTTCATACTGCAGACCCGAGGGCGTAACCTTCACCTCTTCGCGCTTGCCGTTGCTTTCGAGGAAGTCGCGGCCTGCCTTGGCATTGGCTTCCGACATTACCTGAGCCTCGGCCTGCTGCTTGGCCTCGAGCTGTTTAAAATATTCCTGAATGACGGCCTTGGCCTCATCATAGGTCATCTTGGGCTGCGAGCCATACATCACGGCGGCAACGCCGTCGGTAAAGCTCTGGACATCGATTTTATCGATACCCGATGCACGGAAATTATTTCCCATGCTCAATCCCAGCGCGTAGCTGAGTTTATCGAAGTCTGTTTCGTTCATATCGTTTGATTTAAATAAACAGTTTATCAATTATGAAACGTCGCGGCAAAGTTACACACTTGCCGTCAACTATCCAACTAAATAACAAACTTTACCACACCGGGGTTACGCCTCGCAGCGCTTTTAGCATTTTTTAAAAATGGCCCCCCTATTGCGTAATTTAAATATATATTGTAATTTTGCAACATATTTACCATCTTCTTAATCTTAATACTATGAAAATCACTATCAAGAGTGATGCTGTCCTCGACAGCGTCTATGCCGAGTCATCCTTGCGCTCGGTCGCCGCCTCAGCTCCGGCAGGCTATGTTTCCCGTCTTCTCACCCGCTCCGAAACCCCGGCGTTGAGGCGCCTGCTCGACGATGCCGTCGCCATCGCGCTGGCACGCCTCGGCGACGGCTGGCGCCTCGCCGCAGCCGCGGGCAACGCGACAATCTCCATCGAGGCCCCGGACGACCTGCTGCTCGACTCCTCTACAGTCGCGGCGATTCTCTCAGCCGCCCTCGGACGCCTCTGCGCGGCGATAGTCCTCGGAACGGTCTCGCCCGGCGCCGATACCGCCTATCGCGAGATCGCTGCCTCAATGCTCGACAATATCGGTCGCCGGCGCATGACGCTTTGTTCCATCGAGCCATGCAGCCTGTAATTTCTACCGCAGATTCTCCTTGAAACTTTGGTTTTCGGGAAATTTATGCTATCTTTGTGGCGACGCTACAAATCACCTTAAAAATCAAACAACTATGACCCGATTGCTACGAATCCTATTTGCCGCCGTTGCATTGTCCACTGCTTTTGGCGCCGCAGCCGAGACAGAAAAGACCGCCGACTCATCCCACTTCGGCGTCCGTGTTCAACTCGACTTCAACACAGCGATAAACGAGTCGGATATAGTGAAATGGGGACCCGGCGCGTCGGTCGGCATTGCCTACTATGCACCCTTCGGCCGCATAACATACTTAAGTACAGGTCTGCTCTTTAGTTACGACACTTTTAAGTATGCCGGATGGGCCGGCTCCAAATATTCTCCCCGCTATTTCGACGGACACATGGCTGTTACCGGCCTGCGGCTGCCCCTCGACATCGGTTTCAAGATCCTGCAGAACAACAATGTAAAGCTGAGCCTTTATACCGGCCCGCATTTTTATGTCGATTTCAAGTGCCGTGCCAAGTACGACTGCGTTCGCACCACATGGGTCGATGTGATCGACAAGGACTACACCACTCCCGGGTTCGAGATCGCCTGGGCTGCCGGCGCAGCCGTGGATTTCAAACGTCACTGGCACCTGCACTTCGATTTCACCCTCGGGCTCTCACACATGGCCATGACTGAGGACATCCTGCTCAACGAGAAAACCAATTTCCAGCGTGCGGAAATGTCGGTAGGTCTCGGTTATAACTTCTGACCCCCAATTTTCAATTTTAAATTAAACTTCCCCTCGTGCCGGGCC
This sequence comes from uncultured Bacteroides sp., assembly GCA_964454365.1. Taxonomy (GTDB): domain Bacteria; phylum Bacteroidota; class Bacteroidia; order Bacteroidales; family Muribaculaceae; genus CAG-873. The sequence continues at coordinate 11,631 of CAYVTB010000038.1, forward strand.
GATTTGCTCATCACGGGGGGATGTCGTATATTTGCATCATGTTTCAGACCCTGCGTTGCGTGGCCCTGCGCACAATAAAATATGATGACCGCCGCTCCATTGTCACCGCCTGGAGCGACGAGCTCGGCCGCGTGTCGCTGCTCGTCCCCGCGGGAGCCTCGCGCGAGGCTCGCAGGCGCCGCGCTATCATGATGCCCCTGGGGCTGTTTACCGGCGAGGCCGACGTGCGCCCCGGGCGCGATATCCTCAGCATACGCGACGTGAGGCCGCTGGAAATCACCCCGACTCTCTCGGCCGATCCCTCCAAGGCTGTCGTCGTGATGTTCCTCACCGAGGTACTCGAGCGACTGCTGCGTGCCACCGGCCCCGATCGCGTCCTGTCGGCCTTCATCTTCGAGAGCGTCCGTGCCCTCGACGCCATTTCACGTCCCCGCGGAGTTGCCAATTTCCCCGTAGTCTTCCTCTACCGCATGGGCCACTTTCTCGGCATCGAGCCCGACGCCACCGACTGGCGCCCCGGGCGCCTGCTCGACCTCGTCGAGGGCGTCTACCGCGACACTCCTCCCGTCCACGGCCGCTACCTCGAGGCCGGTCCCTCGCGCGTTGCTGCAATGCTCTCACGCCTTGATTATGCCCGCGCCTCGCGCCTGGGGCTGCCCCTTGAATTGCGCCGCGAGATTCTCAAGACCCTCATCAACTACTATGGCCTCCACCACGCCTCCCTCGACGGCCTTAACTCCCTCGACGTCGCCGCCGACATTTTTTCCTGAATCTTGCGCGGTTGCGGCTTGTTTTGAATCGTTTTTTTCGTAACTTTGCATCCTATTCACTACAACTATTTTACCTCCATGAAAAAATTCTTACTTCCCGCTATGTTGCTCGCCATGTGTGCATCTGCGTCCTGGGGCCGCGGTACTACCGTCGTCACCGGCAGCGGAACATATGACGTTGACACCATTTTCCACACCAAGGTAGGTCCCGGCACAACCCAGACTCAGCTGCGCCTCACCGGTCCTTCCCAGATGAACGTCTTCTATCTCACCATCGACCAGTCGACTCCCGGCGTGTCGATCCGCACCCTCAGCGGCGGCAATAAGGTTGCCGGCAACGGCACAACATCCTCGATGGCCCGCAACCACAGCCACGACGGCCTCCACTACTTTGCCGGCTCCAACGGCGACTTCTACTACACCGGCGGCAAAGCCACCAACGGCTCCAGCATCGTCGGCACCCCGGTCTGCGCGTTCACCGTCGACCGCGAAGTATTCCGCACATCGGCCAGCAGCTACCAGTTCTCTGTCGACGTTGAAGGCGTCGCCCGCATCTGCCGCCTCAACTTCCAGACAGGCACCGCAACCCACGGCGATCAGACCGT
>CAYVTB010000038.1:13105-14777 GCA_964454365.1 uncultured Bacteroides sp.
CATCCCCGCACCGGTATCGGCGTCAGCGCCGACGGCAAGCGCATCGTCATGATGGTTGTCGACGGCCGTGCCCTCTCGTCGGTCGGCTGCACCACCGGCACCCTGGGCGACCTCCTCATCTTTGCCGGCTGCGCCGAGGGCGTCAACCTCGACGGCGGCGGCTCTTCCACCCTCTACACCGAGGCACTCGGCGTGCGCAACCACTGCAGCGACGGCCAGGAACGCGCCGTTTCCAATGCCATCTACGCCGTTCTCGAAGCTCCCGAGGACAACGAGGTGGCCGAGCTCGCCTTCATGGACTACGCTCCCACAATGCCCCACCTCGGCATGTATACCCCCCGGGTAATCGCCTTCAACAAGCACGGGCTGGCACTTGACACCGACTTCCGCGACTTCACCCTCAGCTGCGATCCCGAGCTGGGTACCATCGTCAACGATGGCCACACCCTGTACATCACCGGCCACGGCATGCACGCCCTCACCGCCACCTGCGGCGACGTTTCCGTTTCCATCCCCATCGAGATCGACAACGCCTCGGAAGCCACCCTGCTCTCACCCTCGGTTATCATCGACAACCGCCACCCCTACACCATCGGCCTCTACTCGACCGTTCACGGAACACGCGTAGACCTCAACCCCGCGGCCCTCGCATGGACCACCGGCGACGCCTCCATCGCCACCGTCGATGAAAACGGCATCGTCACCGCCGTCGCCAACGGCACCGTGACCATCACCGGCCGCCTCGGCGATGTCGTCGTCGAGCAGCAGATCGTCGTCGAGAACACCGACGAAATCACCCGCCCCATCCTCGACCTCTCGACCCTCTCGTCGTGGCGTCAGAGCAAGAGCGACATCAAGGACGTAACTGTCACCGCCATCGGCGAGGACGGCTTTGCAGCCGACTTCACCGTCTCCAAGGCCCGCGCTCCCAAGCTCACGCTTAACCTCAATCCCACAGCACCCTCCTATGGCATCCCCGAGGCTCTTGACTTCTACATCAACCCCGGCAACGCCATCATCAGCAAGTTTGCCGTCAACCTCGGAGTAGCCAACCGCGGCGACACTTTCCCCATCGAGCTCTATGACGTAGCTACCGAAGGCGAATGCCTCGTGCGCATCCCCCTGGCCGACTACTTCGACACCACCGACCTCTCCATGTTCCCCATCGAAATCCGCTCGATGGCCCTCCAGGTTGGCAACGAAGCCGGCACCGTGTGCCACATCGAAGTCACCGGCATCGCTCAGAACTATGACATCGCCCAGGGCGTGACCGACGTTGTCGCCGCAGCCGATGCCCTCGCCGTAACCGTCACCGGCGGCCGTGCAGTCCTCGCCGCTCCCGCCCGCGTCATCACCCTCACCGACCTGGCCGGCCGCGTCATAGCCACCGCTACAGGCAACTACATCGACCTGCCCGAGGGTCACGGTGTCGTCATCCTCACCGCCGACGGCATCGCCGCCAAACTCGCCTACTAATCCCCCATCTCACCACAGGCGCCGGCGTTGCGCGACGCCTGTGGGTATACTTAATAACAAAAAAAGCGATTGGCAAGTGAATTCACTTGCCAATCGCTTTTTATTTTAACTTCGAGGCGGAAATATTCCCGGCTTTGTCTTAATACTCATCCTCGTTGAAGAGGAAGTCTTCTTTGGAGGGGTAGTCGGGCCAGAT
>CAYVTB010000039.1:0-11366 GCA_964454365.1 uncultured Bacteroides sp.
AAACAACTGGAACCGTATAGTAATCTTCTCCAACGTCCAATAACGTTTAAATATCCTACCTCTGAAAGCGGGGCGCCCGATCGGGCGCCCCGCTTTCCGTCGTTTATAATCGGGTGTCTACGCTGCGGATTTAGTCGGCGGCCTGCGGGCGCCTTTCTCTGATAGCGTATCATACCCGGCGCACCTTGCGGTGGGCCGGGCTAATCAAATTCGGCGACCCTTGGGGGCGCCCCGTTCATAGCGATTTAGCCTTGGGGCGGTTGACGGGTGAAGGGGGGGCGTTGGAGGATTTGAGAATTTTTGCTATCTTTGCATTCCCAAAGTATCAAGGACCCATGTTCAACTTTTTTTCCAAAAAGCGCGAGCCACAGCAATTGTGGTTTAATACAGATATACATTGCCACATCTTACCCGGAATCGACGACGGTTCGCCCGACGTCGACACGTCGGTCATGCTTGTCCAGCGCATGCAGGGCTGGGGGCTGAAGCGTATTATCGCGTCGCCCCACGTCACTTACGGAACTTTCCCGAACACGCCTGAAACCGTTGCGACCGCCCGCAAGGAGTTGCACACGGCCCTTGACAAAGCGGGTAGCGACATCGTGCTGAGCAACTCGGCCGAATACCGCATCGACGACCTATTCATGAAGAATCTGGAGGAAGGTACCCTGATGCCCCTGCCGGGAAATCTTCTGCTGGTAGAGAATTCATTCATGCAGGAGCCCTGGAACCTTGACCAGTTGCTTTTTGAGCTTCAGGTCAAGGGCTATCGCCCGATTCTTGCACACCCGGAACGCTATGCCTATTATGCGGCTCGCAAGGAGCGCTATCAGCAGATCCACGACGGGGGCACCATGTTTCAGGTCAATCTGCTGAGCCTCGCAGGCTATTACGGGCCGGCCGAGAAAAATATCGCTGAGTATCTGATACGCCATAACCTCGTGGACTATGTCGGCACTGACCTTCACCGTCGCAGCCACGCCCACGCCATCGAGGAGTATCTGGCCTCAAAGGACTATCTGCGTCACCGCAAGGCCCTGGAGGGCCGCATCGGCAACGACGATATTCCGCAGGAATAATTAATCAAAAAGGAGCAGCACCCTCTCTCACGACCTCGGGAGAGGCTGCATCGGTGATGTCGACAATCGTTGACGGCACTGTCCCGCCGGGACCGTTGTCAAGGATGATGTCGGCGCGGCCGTCGTAGTGCATGGCTATGGAGGCGGGCTCAACGACCTCGGTCTCATCGTCGATTTCAACCGATGTTGTCAGCAGCGGATGCCCGAGCGCGCGGGCCAGTTCCCGGGCCACATCGTTGTCGGGGACGCGCACGCCTACACTCTTACGGCCTTTGAAGGCGCGGGGCAAGCGCGTCGACGGTGGTAATATAAATGTATAAGCGCCGGGGAGATTATCCTTTAGTATGCGGAAGGCCTTGTTGTCTATGCGGGCATACTCGGAGGCCATCGAGATACCATCGCAGACAATCGACAGCAGATGCTTCTCGGGATTGAGGCCCTTGATGGCGCAAAGACGCTCGATGGCGCGATTGTTGAGCGCATCGCATCCCAGGGCATAGAGGGTGTCGGTCGGGAAGATGACGATGCCGCCGTCCTGCAGGACCTTCACGGCTGTCGCGATGTTGCGGCTGTCGACTGAGCCGCCATAGAAATTAAGCGTTTCCATATCGGGTGAAAGTGATGTCGGTTGCCGATGCGTAGTCCTCGAGCAGCCGGCGGGTGAGACCCTCGACGGCATCTATATCGGCCGGGCCGGCGTAAAAGTTGATAGTCATCAGAAGGCGACGCGTGCCGGGGGAGAGCTTGGTGCGGTCATTGTCGGAGGTCGGCGTTCCGATACCGCCGACGGCATCGCGGATCACCGGCAGGCAATGGATGTTGAGTTGTCCGCGCCCGATAGCCTCGTAGGGCTCGCCTTCGCGACCCACGCCCAGCACCAGCTTGTCGCCTACAATGCTGTCGCGGTCAAAGCCGCCGATGGAATGGCCCGTCACGATAGATATTAGGTTAATGAGGTCAATAATAGCGAGGGAACGGTAGAGTTCCAGGCCTTTGACACAGCGGCGGCTCAGAGCCTCTGCCGAGGGTCGGTAGCGGTTAGGTTCCTTGCCGAGTGCTTTATAGGCAGCTCGTGTAGCTGCTATGGCGGGACGCTTGTTGACGCCCTCCATCGGGGTGGATTGGCGCAGGTTCTCAGCGGCGGACTTAATCTCGTCCCAGAGGCGGTCGTCCGTAGGGCCGTTGCTGACGGTTGCCTCTACAACCGACACTACAAGCTGCGGAGCGGCAGCGGCCACCTCCGGCTCAATCTCAAATGCTATTTTGTCTTCCATCGTTGGGTTCAAAGAAATCGTTTAGTTGGGGTATCACCCGGCAACTATGGCACAAAAATAATGAAAATCGGCGGGAATTACATCATATTAGCCTAAATATTCTCATTAATTATTGAAAGCTAAAACTCGACGGCTCGGTCTTGCTTCAAATTAATAATCTTTAACAAGTGGGCAGAGGGGCTTTCGGAAAATTTAGGCTAACTTTGTCGCGAAGAAAATAATGGAAATATTGAGAGGAACTCAGCCAAGCGGCATGGGTTTCCTTCTTTTTATTCTGCCGTTTCATAAACAATTCATTCAAAAGGAACAATCATAAAAAACTGCAACAATATGGCAATCACCTACATGACCAAGGAAGGTTACAAGAAAAAAATGGAGGAAATCGCTTACCTTGAAAATGTAAAGCGACCCGAAATATCCCGCGCTATCGCCGAGGCCCGCGACAAGGGTGACCTCTCGGAAAACGCCGAGTATGACGCCGCCAAGGAAGCCCAGGGCATGCTCGAAATGAAGATTTCGCAGCTCAAGGACCTGGTTGCCAACGCGCGCATCCTCGACGAGACCAAGCTCAACACCGACGAGGTGCAGATCCTCAACAAGGTAAAGATCAAGAACGTCGCCAACGGCATGGTGATGGAATATACCATCGTGGCCGACTCCGAGGCCAACCTCAAGGAAAAGAAGATCGCCGCCTCCACCCCTATCGCCCAGGGCCTGCTCGGGCACCGCAAGGGCGAGATCGTCAGCATCAAGGCTCCCGCCGGCATGATGAAGTTTGAAATCGTCGAAATCTCATTCTGATACACCGACTCCATGGCATCGATATTTTCACGCATAGCAGCGGGAGAGATTCCCTCCTACAAGGTTGCCGAGGATGATCGGCACTACGCTTTTCTTGACATCAACCCGGTTGCCGAGGGACATGTACTGGTGATTCCCCGCAAGGAAGTTGATTACATCTTTGATCTTGACGACGAAGACTATGCCGCGCTGCAGACCTTTGCCGCCCGCGTCGCCCGCGCGCTCAAGAAAGCTATTCCGTGCCGCAAGGTAGGCATGGCTGTCCTGGGTCTTGAAGTGCCACACGCCCACATCCACCTTATCCCCCTGCGCAGCGAGGGTGACATGGATTTCAAGGGCCCCAAGCTGCAACTTTCTCCCGAGCGCATGAGTGAAATCGCCCGGTCAATCGCCAACGAGTTTGAAAACGCAAAACAATGAAAAAGACAAGCATCATAGCCGCCCTGGGCGCGATGGCCGCCCTTGCAGCTTGCCACAAGGCCCCCGCGGGCTGGACAGTCGAGGGTCGCATAGACGGGGCCGACGACAGCCGCCTGGCCCTTGAAGCATTCAACAACGGCCGCTGGTATGTCATCGATTCGATTACTGCCGGCGACGACGGGTCCTTCAGCTACGCAGCCGATGCACCGGCCGCCTACCCCGAAATCATGCGCCTGAGCCTCGACGGCTCCTCGGTCTATTTTCCCGTCGACTCGATCGACCACATAACCGTGACCGGCGCGGCAGCTACCTTTGACCGCTCGCGCGTGAGCGGCAGCTATGCGGCCGCCGGCATGCAGTCACTCGACAGCATAATCAACGCCACGGTAGAGAGCCGAGGCGTGGAAGCCGTCGTGTCGCCCGAAGTGAAGCGCCAGCTCGTGGCACAGGCACTCACGGACACCACGGCGATGTCGCTTTACTATCTGATGAACAAGACCGTCGGTAATACGCCGATTTTCGATACTTCCAACCCCGGCGACGTGCGCTACTATGGCGCGCTGGCCCAGCGCTTTGCTACCGAACATCCCGACGATCCCCGCACGGCTTATCTCGCCGGAGTTTACGGCAAGGCCCGCCAGGACCACTCGGGCAAGGTCACGCAGTTGGCTGTCCCCGTCGCAACGCTCTTTGACATCGTTCGCTATGACGCCAAGGGTACGGAACACTCGCTGGCCGAGATGGCTTCCCACGGAGGCGTGACGGTGCTGAGTTTCACCGCCTACGACACGGATGGCTCCGCTGCCTATAATGTCCTGCTCAACGACGCGTGGGAGAAATATCACAATGCCGGTCTCGACATCTATCAGCTTGCCTTTGACGAGGACGAGACAATGTGGAAAATACGCGCAGCCAACCTGCCTTGGACCTCTGTGTGGAATTCACCCGCCGACGGGACCGATGTCCTGCTGCAATATAATGTAGGCGTGCTGCCGATGACATTCATCATTGACCGCGAGGGAAATCTCGCCGAGCGTGTCGCCGACCCGGCACAGCTCCAGAAAACTCTTGCCAAATACTTTTAAACCGTCTGAACCATGAAGCGTACTATCCTGTCATTAATCCTCGGCATCTCCTGGCTGCTTGCCGGTGCCTGGGGTCAGAAAGGCCACGACGTGACCGCCTATATCGCCGAGCAGCATCTAACCCCTGCAACTCGCGCGGCAGTCGATTCTATTTTTGAAGGCCGCTCGCTGGTCTACTGGGCCAACTGGCTCGACAACGCATCTTATCAGATGGACCATGCCTACACCAAGACCTGGCACTACAAGAACATCGACGCCGACGAGACATATGAAAACGCGCATGCCAACCCTGTCGGCGATGCCGTGACAGCCATCAAGCAGCAGATCGAGGTGCTGTCGTCGCCCGAGACGAGCCCCGAAGATCAGCTGCTGGCTCTGAAAATTCTTGTCCATGTGATGGGCGACGTTCACCAGCCTATGCACATGGGTCACGCCAAGGACCGCGGCGGCAACAACGTTAAAGTAAAATACTTTGGCCGCGACACCAACCTTCATTCTATCTGGGACGGGTCGCTCGTCGAGAGCGCCCACAAGTGGAGCTACACCGAGTGGCAGCAGCAGCTCGACCGCGCCGACGCCGCCACGGAGCAGAAGATCATCAGCGGCTCGATTGACGACTGGGCACGCCAGACCTATGACATCGCCACACAGTGCTATATCTATTTCCGTCCCGGCAACAACGTGATGTACAACGACATCGCCCGCTGGACACCTGTCATCGAGCAGCAGTTCCTGCGCGGCGGCCTGCGCCTGGCCCATGTGCTGAACAGCATTTTTGATCCTGAATATTCAGCCGGTGCCGCAGCCGCGGAATAAGGCTTAAAAGTGCCGCCCCGGGGCAAAAAATTAAGATGGCAAGCGAAAAATGCAGAATTTATTTGCAGAATTAAAAAACTTGCCGTAAATTTGCACCGCAAAACCTCAGAGGGGGTGACGCACTACTTGCTTCAATAGCTCAGTCGGTTAGAGCATCTGACTGTTAATCAGAGGGTCGTTGGTTCGAGTCCATCTTGAAGCGCTGCGCCGGAACGGGAGTTTCGGCGCTTTTTTTATATACCCGGCGACAGTTTTGTACATTATATGAATTTTTTTCGTAACTTCGCTTGTTAATAGAAAACACGAAATAACTGAAAGATGAGAAAGATACTTCCTGCCCTGTTGCTTGCCGGCGCCACGATGGTTGCCGTCATGAGCAGCACAGCAGCCCAGCGCTCCACCGGCAAGAGCTCGGTGGCCCGCAACATGAACATTTTCAACTCAGTGGTGAAGGAACTGCAGTCGACCTATGTCGACACGATCGATATAGGGGAGCTCACTCGCGGAGCCATCGACTACATGCTCTCGCAGGTTGACCCCTACACCGAATATTATCCCGCCGACGAGCAGGAGGACCTCACGAGCATTTCCTCGGGACAGTACGGCGGCATCGGCGCCTACATCTCGACCCGCAACGGCCGCGTGTATATCTCGCAGCCCGTGTGGGACGCGCCGGCACGCAACGCCGGGTTGCGCCACGGCGATATTATCCTCGCCATCAACGGAGAGGAAATCGCCCCGGGAACAGCGACCGACGAGGTGAGCCGCCGCCTCCGCGGCCAGGCAGGCTCAAAAATCACCGTCAAGGTCCGGCGCCCGTGGGTTGAAGACTCGATTATCGACGTCGACATCGTGCGCAGCAACATCAAGGTCAACGCGATGCCCTATTACGGCGTTGACAGCGCCGGCATGGGATACATCCGACTCACGACATTCAACAACAACAGCGCCGGCGCTGTAAAAGACGCGCTGCTGGCAATGAAGAAAGATGCCGACCTCAAGGGCCTTGTCCTCGACCTGCGAGGCAACGGCGGCGGCCTGCTTGAAAGCGCCGTGCAGATTGTCGGGCTCTTCGTGCCCAAGGGTACCGAAGTGCTCCGCACCCGCGGCAGCAAGCCCGGCGAAGAAAAAATTTATAAAACGACCCGCGAGCCTATCGACACCGAGCTGCCGCTGGTAGTGATGGTCAACGGTTCGACGGCTTCATCGAGCGAGATCGTTGCCGGCGCGCTTCAGGATCTTGACCGCGCTGTCATCGTCGGGAGCCGCTCCTACGGCAAAGGCCTCGTGCAGACGAGCCGCCCGGTCGCCTATAACGGCCTGATGAAGGTAACAGTGGCCCGCTACTATATTCCCAGCGGCCGTCTGATCCAGGCAATCGACTACAGCCACCGCAATCCCGACGGCAGCGTGGCACGCATCCCCGACAGCCTCACCAAGGTGTGGCACACCGCCGCCGGCCGCGAGGTGCGTGACGGAGGCGGCATCACACCCGACGTGGCCGTGGCCGACACAAGCATGAACCGATTGCTCTATAATGTCATCACTGACCTGTGGGCATTTGACTTTGCCAACCGTTTCCGCGCCGCCAACGACACCATCGCTCCCGACTGGCGCGTGGACGACGCGACTTTCGCCTCGTTCAAGGAATTTATCGATCCCAACCGTTTCAAATATGACCGCATGTGTGAACTGGGCATCGACTATCTGCGCGATGCCGCCGAGCGCGAAGGCTACATGAATGATTCCGTGGCTGCACAGATCGACATCCTTGCCAACATGCTGCGCCACAATCTGGAGCATGATCTCGACTTCAACCGCCATGAGCTCGAGGAAATCATCGACTCGGAGATCGGCGAACGCTACTTCGGCGACAGCATCCTAGTGAAGCGCTCGCTGCGATATGACCTGGAAGTCGACAGCGCCCGCGCGGTGGTGCTCGACCGTGACCGCTACCGTTCCATCCTGTCACCCTCCAAGTGAAGAAATGGATATCCGCGAGCTTGAGAAAAAAATAATGACCCCGGCGCGCCGCAAGGCGGTCGACGCCCTTCTTGCCAAGGGAGCCGCGAGACCGCTGCTGTGTTCGCTGGCGGGTTCCTCGGCGGCCGTCGTGCTCAATTCCCTGCCGACCGACAAGGCCCCTATCCTTGTTGTCGGCAGCGACCCCGATGACGCCGGCTATCTTTATCACGATCTCGCTCGCCTTGCCGGCGAGGATGCCGTGGTGTATTTTCCCTCGGGATACAAGCGCGATATCCGCTACGGACAGCCCGACGCTCCGTCGGTGATCCTGCGCACGGAAGCCCTGCGACGCCTCGGCGGCGCCGACCCTACGCTGCGCTTTGTCGTCACCTGTCCCGAGGCCCTGGCCGAGCAGGTGGCATCGCGCTCGGAAATCGCGGCCGACACGGTGTCGCTCACTGTCGGTACCTCGGTTGACCCCGTGGTTCTGCAGGACCGCCTTTTAGCTCTCGGCTTCAAAGAGGTCGATTATGTCTACGAGCCGGGGCATTTTGCCGTGAGAGGCTCGATTGTCGACGTCTATGGCTACGGCGCCGAGTTGCCGTTCCGCATCGACTTCTTCGGCGACGAGATTGACTCGATCCGCGCCTTCAACATCGAGACCCAGCTTTCCGAAACCCGGTTGCAGCATATCGACATCGTGGCCGATATCGAGACCCGCTCGACGGGTGGTGAATCTTTGCTGAAATTCATCGACCCGTCGACTCTGATAGCGACCCGCATGCCGGATCGCACCTGCGAGCGCATCGCCGAGATTGCCGCCGGGAAACTGTCGGAGAACGCCGTGACTGCCGGCGATATAGACACCGAGGCCATGAGCCGCGTGGTTGACCCCGAGGAATACCGGCGCATGGATGCCGGCTTCAGACATCTGTTCTTCACCGCCGCCCCGGAGAGCCTCGACAGCGACGCGTCGCTAAATCTCCATTTCACGCCGCAGGCGTTATATCACAAGAACTTTGACCTTATCACGGCCGACTTCATCAGGCTGCAGGAGGAGAAGTACACAATTTATATCCTGAGCGATAACGAGCGCCAGTTTGACCGCCTGAAGGCTATTTTCGACGACCGCGGCGACAAAATCGAGTTCACCGGCATCACCTCGACACTCCACCAGGGATTCATTGACCACGACCGCAAGATCTGTGTCTTCACCGACCATCAGATTTTTGACCGTTTCCATAAATACACGCTGCGCAGCGACCGAGCCCGGTCGGGCAAGCTCGCCATGTCGATCAAGGAGCTCAACGCTCTCGAGGTGGGCGACTATGTAGTGCATCTCGACCACGGCGTGGGCAAGTTTGCCGGCCTGCTGCGCACCGACATCGGCGGCCGCGTGCAGGAGATGATAAAACTTGTCTATCAGAACAATGACATCATCTTTGTATCGATCCACTCGCTGCACAAGCTCGCCAAGTACCGCGGCAAGGAAGGCGTGCCGCCCAAGCTCAACCGCATAGGCTCGGGACAATGGAACAAGGTCAAGGAGCGCACCAAGAGCAAGCTCAAGGACATTGCCCGCGACCTCATTCAGCTCTACGCCCGTCGACGCCAGGAGAAAGGCTTCGCATTCTCGCCCGACAGCTATCTGCAGAACGAGCTCGAGGCATCTTTCATATATGAAGACACGCCCGACCAGCTGACAGCCACGCGCGCCGTTAAGGCCGACATGGAGAGCGATCGCCCGATGGACCGTCTGATCTGCGGCGACGTAGGTTTCGGCAAGACCGAGATAGCCATCCGAGCAGCTTTCAAGGCTGCGACAGACGGCAAGCAGGTCGCCGTCCTTGTCCCGACCACCGTCCTTGCTTTCCAGCATTATACCACTTTCAGCGAGCGCCTCAAGGACTTCCCCGTCAGGGTCGAATATCTCTCCCGCGCCCGCACCGCCAAGCAGACCCGTGAGATTCTCGACGACCTGGCAGCAGGAAAGATCGACATCATAATCGGCACCCACAAACTCATCGGCAAGACAGTGAAGTTCCACGACCTGGGACTGCTCGTAATCGACGAGGAACAGAAATTTGGCGTGGCCGTGAAAGAAAAGCTCAAGCAGCTCAAGGTCAACGTCGACACCCTCACCATGAGCGCCACGCCGATACCGCGTACGCTGCAGTTCTCTCTGATGGGTGCGCGCGACCTGTCGTCGATCACCACCCCGCCGGCCAACCGCTATCCCATCGTCACCTCGGTCACGTCGCTCGACGATGACCTCGTTGCCGAGGCCATCAATTTTGAAATGGCCCGCGGCGGCCAGGTCTTCTTTGTCAACAACCGTATCGAGGGCCTCTACCAGCTCGAGAACATGATCAAGCGCCTGGTGCCCGACGCGCGCACGGTGGTCGCCCACGGTCAGATGCCCCCCGAACAGCTCGAGAAAGCCATCGTGGACTTTGCCGCCCATGATTATGACGTGCTGCTGTCAACCACCATCATCGAGAGCGGTGTCGACATGCCGCGCGTCAACACCATTATCGTCAACAACGCCCAGAACTTCGGCTTGAGCGAACTCCACCAGCTGCGCGGCCGCGTAGGCCGCAGCTCGCGCAAGGCCTTCTGCTACCTGATGGTTCCGCCGGGCAACCCTCTGTCGCCCATCGCCCGCCGACGCCTCCAGGCAATCGAAAGTTTTTCGGACCTCGGCTCGGGGATTCACATTGCTATGCAGGATCTCGACATCCGCGGCGCCGGCAACCTGCTCGGTGCCGAGCAGAGCGGCTTTATCGCCGACCTCGGTTATGAGACTTATCAGAAGATCCTCAAGGAAGCCGTCACGGAACTGCGCACCGAGGAATTTGCCGAGCTCGACAAGGCTTCCAACGATATTGTCGACAGCGAGGACTTCGTCACGGAGTGTGTTATCGAGAGCGATCTCGAGCTGTTGCTGCCCCCTACCTATGTACCCCAGGCCTCGGAGCGCATAGCGCTGTATCAGGAGCTTGACAGCATCGACCGCGATGACATGGTGGAAGCCTTCCGCAGCCGCCTGGAAGACCGCTTCGGCGCAATCCCGCCAGAGACTGCCGAGCTGCTTCTCGTGCCGCGCCTGCGCCGCCTGGCCCGTCGTCTCGGCATCGAAAAGGTCAATCTCAAGATGGGTGTCATGTATATCTACTTTGTCGGAGCCGAAAATAAGGCTTACTACATGTCACCGATGTTCGGGCGCCTTCTCACCTACCTCACGACACATCCGCGGCGTGTCAAGATACGCCAGAATGCCGCGCGACAGAGTTTCTCGATAGCCAACGTCAAGACAGTCGCCGATGCCGTCGCAATCCTCGAAGAAGTGCTCACCCTGCCCGTCAGCTAAACAAGACATCGGTCATCAAGATGCAGTCTGACAGGATTCTGAAATACTTTTATTGGGCAATAATGGCAATCACCGTTGCCGGAGCATGCGGCTGGATGCTGTCAACCTTCCCCTATGCCGACGACACTGCTTACGCCAGGGAGGCGCTTCCGGCTGCCGATTCCCTCTCATTTTTCGGCTGCGAAGGCGACCTCATCACCTCGTGGTCCCAGGTGTGGCCCTCGATCAAGAATCATTTTATTGCGGTCAACTCGCGCATTCCCAACCTGCTGCTGTTTCCGATGCAGCTGCTGCCCCGCTGGCTCAACGCCCTCATCATGGGCTTGCTGATCGCCATGATGCTACCCGTCATGATGTGGGCCGGGAGACTCAGGCGTTCCGACATGAGCCTGCGCTATATGGCCGTCGCAGGGTTGCTGCTGTGGACGGCATTTCCGTGGTACGACGAATTTCAGTCTCTGGCCTACGTTTTCAATTACGTTCCTACCTCGGTGCTCATGGTGCTGACTATGGGGTTAGCAGCTCAGTATACCGGGCGACGGCGCCACGCGGCAGC
>CAYVTB010000039.1:11466-14621 GCA_964454365.1 uncultured Bacteroides sp.
TGCTGACTATGGGGTTAGCAGCTCAGTATACCGGGCGACGGCGCCACGCGGCAGCCTGCATCTGCGGGTTTCTGACCGGCTGGTGGCACGAAGGATTCGGCGCTGTGCTTCTCGTCGTTCTGGCCACCATGTGGATCGTCAACAAGCCTCTGCGCCAGCAACTGATTCCGGTATTTCTCTGCTCACTCGCAGGATTTGCGATTTTCGCGTTGAGCGGTACCATGATTAGGGCGACAGCCTTTTCGCATGCTACGAATTACTCACTCCTCCCCTATCTTCTTACACGCTTCGGTAGCATGTTGTGGCCTGTACCGGTAGCTTTGTTACTTCTCTTGTTTACCCTGTTGAAAAAACGGCACGACGGCGCCCGCGAGCTGCTTGTCGCTACCCTGCCGTGGGTCGCCGGAGCGATTGCGGGAACTTGCATGTTCCTAATCATTATGACTGACCCTCGCGTGGGCTGGCCCGGAATCCTTTGCTCGGTAATGGTAATCTTGCTCTGCGTATCATCCCTTGTCGGCCATGGAAAACCGGGAGTTGCGGCGGCGGTCGTGGCCGGAGTGGCCTGGGCTCTGTATGCCGTGTGGTTCACCGGCGTCATTATCGTGCAGCGCAAGATCTCAACACAGCAGGAGGCTTTTGCGGCCGCTGCAGCCGATATCTCGCGGCGCGGCGACAGTGTGGTGTTTGTCGACCTTTCTTACTACGATATACCTTTCTGGACCATGCAGCTGCCCAACAACATAATGTATGCCTTTTCCAAGGAAATGCTCTTCAGGGTCTTTCACCTCGGTAGCGAGAATGGTGCCGTAATGCCCGCTGCCCTGGAAGGAAAAGCAGTCAGTGACTGGCCACGCGTTCCCGGCAACAACGACCTGAGAGGCTCGTGGCCCTGGGTCCTCGGCGAAAAGCCCCGGGGTAGCTATGACCCGGCAACGGGAGGATATAAATCAGCATGGGTAGTGACCGTGGGGGATATCCTGCCATCGTTCACTCCTCTCAATCGCTTGCTGCTCGCCCTGAAAGGCGACCTGCGGCAGGTTGAGATAAACACGACGTGCTATCCGGTTAAACACGGCAAGGACACGTTGTGGCTCTACGAGAACGATCCGCTGCCGCGCACCATGGATGCCCGCGTGGTTACACGCATCGACACCGTGCCGGGTTATTGAACTTTAATGTCCCCGCGGGCGTTCATAGTAAAGTAATTAATAAAACTTATCCACTATGAACGACAGACTTACAACTGAAGAACGCAAGGAACTCCCCCTCTCGGTCTACGGACTTCCCGAACGTCATGAATACCCGATGCCCGATGCCGCCCATGTGCGCGCCGCCGAGGCTTATTTCCGTTACTGTCCCGAGGACCTCAAGCCCAAGCTCGCGCGAGCAATCCTTGAAAAGGCCCGCGAATATGGCGTAGACGTCGAGTCCCCAACCGTCCTATCCTACGCAGAAAAATAACAAGTAAAATAATCTTCCTACCTACCCGGCGCTCCGAAAATCCCCCGATTCCCGGAGCGCAATTTATTTATCCTTCTGTGATAAGGTTGGAAAGGGCGTAGAGAGGGTAAATATCCACATTTCGGACTACGTCCGAGGCCTCTGCGTCGATGTACTGAAAGGCTCCAAAATTCTCAAGCGAACATCTGACGGCAGAAGTCAGGTTCTTTTCTCGCATGAAAATCCAAAGGCTTTTCATGCCACCTTTCATGCCTGCTTTAACCTCGACAGGCAAAATTCCACTTTTAACCTCTATATAATCAATCTCGGCCTGAGAATTCTTGGCACGCCGGGCCCAATAATATAATTCATGTCTTAAATTGGGCGTCTTATATTTCAACATTTCAAGTCCGGCAACCATCTCGGCCATAGGCCCTTTGTTTACGAGCTCCGTTACATCTTCCGTGAGAATTTCACTCGTAATCTTTGACACATCAATAGATGACATGTTGAGCAGCCTTAACAACAAGCCCGTATCAAGAATCAATATCTTCCGATAACTCAAATCCGCCTCGCTGCCCAGCGGCAAGCCATTTGCATCAGTCCTTACCACTTGTATGCAGATTCCCGCGAGGAGTAACATCTCAAGGGCCTTCTTAATCTCTTCAGTCTTGTAGCCTTTTGCGACTTCGGCATAAGAAAATTTTTTGGTAACCTGCACCGCCGCGCTGCGCATGGTAAGACGCAAGAGATCAGGATCAACCTTTTTTCGGTATTTTGGAAAATCATTCTCATAACCGCTTATTATGTCGTCCTGCACTTCCTGACATTGCAGGTAATCATGGGTCTCAACCCATTTTCCAACAACTTCAGGCATTCCTCCGACAAGGAAATAGGACCTTATCAGGGCGGTAAGTTTATCATGAAGTGTTTCCGGCAATGGAGCACCCGGGGACGCTTTACGCTTATAATCAAGTAATATAGTCTCCCCGATGGCTTCAAGATATTCATCGAAAGTCATCGGGTACATATACATGCTGTGAATTCGCCCCACGCCATAGGTCGGTAACTCCGCGAGGGCAAATTCGAGCAGCGAACCGGCTGCAATAACATGAAGTTCAGGCATGTCCTCTCTGAAAAATCGCAGAGACATAATAGCTTCCTGACATTCCTGAATCTCGTCAAAAAACAAAAGCGTTTTTCCGGGAATGATCGGAGTGGCGCTCATTGCAGATATTTCTGATATAATTCGCGAGACTACAAGATTTCCTTCAAATACTTTCTTGTATTCGGGCTGCTTCTCAAAGTTAATCTCCACAAAGTTATCAAAGGACATTCCGAGATGGCGCACGGCTGTGGATTTTCCCACTTGACGTGCCCCTCTCAATAACATAGGTTTGTGGTCACTTCTCTTAGCCCATTGCTCAAGATATCCGTCAATCAGCCTCTTAAAATACATAGTAAATCTTGCATTAAACTATTCCGTCTGCAAAGGTAGGCAAAACTCTCATATTTTCAAAGTGTTGATTAGCATTTTTGGAAAAATCCAAACAATTAAATGAGCGAATTTGGGAAAAATCCAAACAATTAAATGA
Source organism: uncultured Bacteroides sp. (assembly GCA_964454365.1). Classification (GTDB taxonomy): domain Bacteria; phylum Bacteroidota; class Bacteroidia; order Bacteroidales; family Muribaculaceae; genus CAG-873. The sequence goes on from CAYVTB010000039.1 coordinate 14,505, forward strand.
ACGAATTTGGGAAAAATCCAAACACTTCAACCCCACCAATGGCTTAATATTATTTTGTGAATCCGAGGGTGTCGGCGGGGGTGATGGGCCTGATTACGCGGCAGGGATTTCCAGCAG
>CAYVTB010000040.1:0-14387 GCA_964454365.1 uncultured Bacteroides sp.
TAGTTGAAACCCATTACCGATGTTGCGACCGAGATACCGCGCTGCTTCTCGATCTCCATCCAGTCGCTGGTTGCAGTCTTCTTGATTTTATTGCTTTTTACGGCACCGGCAATGTGAATCGCGCCGCCGTAAAGCAGCAGTTTCTCGGTAAGGGTAGTCTTGCCGGCGTCGGGGTGGGAGATAATGGCGAATGTGCGCCGGCGATCTATTTCGTCAAGTATTTCAGACATCTGCTTCTTCTGTTTTTATACGCTCGATACAGCGTGCCAGGCTTGTCTCCCAGTGGGGAATCGCTACGCCGTAGGTTGCTTTGAACTTACTCTTGTCAAGTACACTGTAAAAGGGTCGCGTGGCCTGCGTCGGATATTCATCGCTCCTGATGGGAGTGACCGTGGCATCGATGCCTGCATGGCGCAAGATAGCCACCGCAAAATCATACCAGGATGCGACACCCTCATCGCTGAAATTCACGATTCCTGGGATCCATTGCTGGGCCGAGAGGATAGTGACAATCGCTGAAGCAAGGTCAGCGGCTGAGGTCGGAGTTCCTACCTGGTCACAAACGACCCTGACGCGCTTTTTCTCTTTTGCCTGCGACAATATCGTCTTCACAAAGTTTTTGCCGTAGGGCGAATACAGCCACCCCGAGCGGATCACGATACTCTCGGGAGCGAGCCCTAAAAGGACAGTTTCTCCCTTGCGCTTTGAATTTCCGTATTGCGACAGAGGATTGACCTTGTCGCTTTCCGTGTAAGGGCGGCACGCGCGGCCATCGAAGACATAGTCGGTGGAAATATGGATGATGCGCAACCCCAGGGCCTCGGAATTCCGGGCCAGGTTGGCGACCGCGTCGATATTTGCAGCCGCGCATTGAAGCGACTCTTCCTCGGCCCGGTCTACGGCTGTGTACGCCGCACAGTTTACCACATGCGTGAAATCACCTGCGGCCAGAAAACTGTCGACAGCCTTGCGGTCCGTGAGGTCAAGTTCTTCTTTTCCCACATATACAGTATTGCCCGGAAACCTGCTCTCGAGAGTGTCGTGAAGTTCACGCCCGAGCTGTCCCTTGCATCCTGTAACCAATATCTTCATAAAATTTTTCCTGATTAATCGTCTGCAAAGTTAACAAAACTTCGTGAGTCGGCAAAAAGCAATTTTTATACCCTCTGCCGGCGCGGTCCCCTATTATTTATATGTGAGTTTTTTCGTTCTGTTTCAAAAAAAAGTCGTAACTTTGCTTGAAAATTTGAAAGACCTCCGCGCGGGGGCCGGGTAAGATTATGGCCCACACCCTGCGGTGAATATTAACCATTTCTTTACAAGCATGTTGGAAGAAGATAGAATTTTTAAAATTGATATTGGCAATGAAATGAAATCGGCCTACATCGATTATTCGATGTCGGTCATTGTGTCGCGAGCCCTCCCCGATGTACGCGACGGCATGAAGCCCGTTCACCGTCGTGTGCTGTTCGGCATGAACGAGATGGGTAACACCAGCGACCGTCCCCATAAGAAAGCGGCCAACTGTGTCGGCGAAGTGATGGGTAAATACCACCCCCACGGCGACTCGTCGATCTACGGCACCGTCGTCAGAATGGCCCAGGACTGGTCGTTGCGATACACCCTCGTCGATGGCCACGGCAACTTCGGTTCTATCGATGGCGACGGCCCCGCGGCCATGCGTTATACCGAGGTGCGTCTCGCCAAGATGGGTGAGGAAATGCTCCAGGACCTCGATTCCGACACTGTCGACTTCCAGCCCAATTATGACAACTCCCGCCGGGAACCCACCGTCCTCCCTACCCGCTTCCCCAACCTGCTGGTCAACGGCGCGTCGGGTATCGCCGTGGGTATGGCGACCAATATGCCGCCTCATAACCTCACCGAGGCCCTCAACGCTTCTATTGCCGTTCTCGAAAACCCCGATATCACGGTCGACGAGCTCATCAAGATCATTCCTGCTCCCGACTTCCCTACCGGCGGCACCATCTACGGCTACAGCGGTGTCCGCGAAGCCTACGAGACCGGCCGAGGCCGCGTGATCATCCGCGCTCGCGCCACAATCGAGCAGGATGCCAACCACGAGACCATCGTCGTTCACGAAATCCCCTATGGCGTCAACAAGGCCGAGCTCATCAAATACATCGCCGAGCTCGTCACTGAGAAGAAACTCGACGGCATCGCCGACATCAATGACGAGAGCGACGCCGACGGCATGCGCATCGTTATCAAACTGCGCTCCGATGCCAACTCCAACGTAGTGCTGAACAAGCTCTACAAGATGACCCAGCTGCAGGCATCCTTCGCCGTCAACAATGTGGCTCTTGTCAACGGCCGCCCCAAGACCCTCAATCTCAAGCAGCTTCTGCAGTCATTCGTCGACCACCGTCATGAAGTGGTCATCCGTCGCACCCGCTTCCGCCTCAAGAAAGCTCAGGAGCGCGCCCACATTCTCGAAGGACTCATCATCGCTTCCCAGAACATCGACGAGGTCATCTCGATAATCCGCTCCTCGGCGTCGACCGACGATGCCCGCCAGCGCCTTGCCGACCGGTTCACCCTCACCGATCCCCAGACCCAGGCTATCGTCGACATGCGCCTGCGCCAGTTGACTCAACTCGAGCAGACCAAGCTTGAAGACGAATACAAGAAAATCGAAGAATACATCGCCCAGCTCGAACTCATCCTCAACGATGAAAACGAGTGCCGCCGCGTCATCCGCGAGGAACTCGAGGAAGTGCGCGAGACCTACGGCGACGCCCGCAAGACCGACATAGACTACACAGCCGGCGACTTTAATGCCGAGGATTTCTATGCCGACGATGACATGATCATCACCATTTCCCACATGGGATATATCAAGCGCACCCCGCTGAGCGAATATCGCGCCCAGAACCGTGGCGGCGTTGGCTCCCGCGGCAGCGTGACACGCGACGAGGACTTTATCGAGCACGTCTACACAGCCTCGATGCATTGCTCGATGCTCTTCTTCACCGACCGTGGCCTTGTCTACAAGTTGAAGGTATACGAGCTCCCCGAGGGTTCCAAGACTTCAAAGGGACGCGCCCTGCAAAATATCCTCAACATCGAGCCCGGCGACAAAGTCAGCGCCTACCTCGCATGCAAGAATATCGAAGATCCGGAATTTGCCGGCAGCCACTATCTGCTCTTCGCCACCGCCCGCGGCGTTGTCAAGAAGACAGCTCTCAGCGAATACTCGCGTGTCTTGGCCAAGGGTAAGAAAGCCATCATCCTGCGCGAAGGTGACCATCTCATCGGCGTCGAACTCATCGACGACGATTGCGACATCCTGCTCGCCGCTCGCAAGGGCAAAGCCAACCGCTTCAAGGCTTCTTCGCTCCGCTCCATGGGTCGAGTCTCCAGCGGCGTCCGTGGCATGCGCCTCTCCGACGACAACGAGGTCGTTGGTATGATCGCCATGAAACCCGACACCGACGATACCGTCCTGGTTGTATCAGAGAAGGGCTACGGCAAGCGCTCGCTTCTCGCCGACTATCGTCTCACTACACGAGGCAGCATGGGCGTCAAGACCATCAATGTCACCGAACGCACCGGCGAACTCGTCGCCTTCAAGAGCGTCAACGATGATAACGACCTCGTTATCATCAACCGCTCGGGCATGCTCATCCGCATCCGCGTCGCCGATATCCGTATCGCCGGCCGTGCAACCCAGGGCGTAAGGCTCATCAACCTCGACAAGCGCGGCGACGAGATTGCATCAGTTTGCCCCGTCCCGACCGATCCTGAAGAAGAATCCACAGTAGTCGACGGCGAGGAACTGCCCGAACTCTCGGATGCCGAGCTCGAGGAACAGACTGAAGAAACCGTTGACGAGAACATCGACGACGATGAAGAAGTAAATGAATAATATCAACCATCTTAACTTACATAACATGAAAAAACAACTCGTTGCAGCCGCTGCAATCCTCATGGGTGTCATTGCAATGCCCGCCCAGCAGCAAGTGCTCAAAGATGCCGAGCGCGCCATGAAAGGCGGTAAAGCTCCCGCCGAAGTAGTCGCTCTGATCACACCGGCCTTCTCTGATCCCGAAACCAAGGGACTGGCCCAGACCTACTACATCCCCGGCAAGGCAATGTTCAATGAATTTGACGAACTCTTCACCAAGAAGCAGTTCAATGCCCTCCCCGAAAACGGTGCCATCATCATGGCCGACGACCTCCTCGGCGGTTACGGCTACTTCATGCAGGCCCTCGCCCTCGACAGCGTTCCCGACAACAAGGGTAAGATCAAGACTAAATATTCCAAAGATATCGTCAACACCCTCGGCGGCCACTACGGCGACTTCCACGAAGCAGCCCTCGCCTACTGGGAAGTACAGAACTACAACGGCGCTTACAACGCTTGGGACGCCTTCCTCACCATCGTTCAGGATCCCCGCTTTGCCCGTCAGCTTCCCCAGGTTCCCGCCGACTCTGTCGTAGGTGAAATCGCTTTCAACCAGGGTATCGCCGCCTGGCAGGCTGAGGATCTCGCCAAGGCTCTCGCTTCTTTCCGGTTTGCCAAGTCAAAGGGTTACAGCAAGAAGCAGGTTTATGATTACTCTCTCGCCGTTGCTTCGGGTCTCGAGGACAAGGACGCTACATTTGCAATCGCTTCTGAAGCCCTCCCCCTCTACGGCAAGGAAGATCCCACCTACGTCGGCTACATCATCGACTACTACCTCCAGAGCAAGGAATTTGACAAGGCTTTCGCCATGATCGACGAAGCCATCTCCAACGATCCCACCAACTCGCAGTACTATCTTGTAAAGGGTATCCTCTATGACAACCAGGACAAGAAAGCCGAGGCTAAGGCTACATTTGCACGCGCTATCGAGCTCGACGAGACCAACTGGCAAGCCCTCTTCCAGTATGGCCGCGCACTCTGCGAGGAAGCATACGCTCTGAGCGACAACGCTCCTACAACTCCCGCCGAGAGCGAAGCTTACTACAACACCAAGATCGTCCCCCTGTTCAAGGAAGCTTCCGATTATCTCGAACGCTCTTGGTCTCTCAACAACGACAACCGCGACGCCCTCCGTTATCTTGACAACGTCTACTACAACCTTCACGACGACGCCAAGATGGAATCCGTCAAGGAACGCATGAACCAGTAAAAGAATCTTTTCAACTCGCTATTACAGGCGGCGGCCCTTCCGGGTCGCCGCCTTCCTTTTTATTATTCTACGTTAAATCCACGGGCTGCGTAATAATCAACTTGCAAAAAAAGTTAACACCCGGTTGCATAATTGCTTGCCTCGACGTTTTTTTGTAACTTTGTAAGATGAAAATTTTTAAAACTGTTTTTCTTCTCCTTTTCTCTTTTCTGACAGTTATTGGTCTCTCCGGCTGTCATGATAAAGGCGACACTCCCGACCCGGGTACGGCGCAGGCTCGGCGCACCGTGCTTGTCTACATGGTTGCTGCCAATTCCCTGGGACAAGGCAGCGCCGACACTCTCGACATGATCGAGATGAAAAAGGCGGCTGTATCGGGCGGCTTGCCTTCCGACGCACGTTGCATCCTGTTCCGTTCTACCTATAAGAAAACTGAATTGCTTGAGCTGATGGCCGATGGCGTGTTCAAGACTTTAAAAACCTACACTCCCGGGTTGGCCGTGACAGCCGACCGCATGGAAGAAGCAATCGCCGACACAAAGAAATTTGCCTCGGCCGACAGCTACGGCCTCGTGCTCTGGAGCCACGCCACCGGCTGGATTGAAGACGGCTGCGAGGATGTCTACGCTTCCTCCGGAGGCCTTTCCACCATGTCCTTCGGCATCGACAGCGGCAAGAAAATGAATATAACCTCTCTCCGCTCGGTCCTCGAGGGGAAAGGCTTTGATTATATCTATTTCGATTGCTGCCTGATGGGCTCTGTCGAGGTTTCCTACGAGTTGCGCGACTGTGCCCGCTACATCGTCACCAGCCCCTCCGAAACGCCCTTCGACGGCATGCCCTATGACCTGAATCTCGCGTGTCTGATGGATGGCTCGCGCCAGGCGTTGATTCAGGCAGCCGATAACACTTTCAACCTCTACAACAACAAGCCCGCATTGTTTGATCGCACGGCCACAATGACAGTTATCGACACCGACGCTCTTGACCGATTGGCAGCCGCAACCGGCGCTATCTATAATGTCACGCCGCTCGCTCACCCGCTCAACAGCCTTGGTTGCGTGACCAACTATTACGGTTACGACTACGTCAGCGAGGGCGCCTACCTTGACTTCGGTGAATATGTCGACGCACTGGCCGCCACCCTGCCCGATTCCCGTGAAATTTCCGATGAATTCCATAAGGCTCTTGAATCCTGCGTGATTTATCACAAGGCTACCGACAAGTTATGGAATAAATGGCCTCTTTACAATTGCTCCGGTCTCTCGACAAGAGTATTCAGCCGTCCCGATGATTTCAACCTCCAGGGATATGACCGGCTGGAATGGGCCCGGAAAGTTGTAAAACCACGTCTAACTCAAAATTAATCAGAGATTATGAGATTCCTGCCCTTGCTACAAGATATTATTCCGGTGTTGCCCGACTCTGTTCCGTCGGTTAAGGCCGATGTCGGCATGCTGCGCAATCTGTCGTTCGACGAATTTCTGAACCGTTTTGTATCGGGGCTCGTCTCGCTCACCATCAACCTTGTCATTGCCGCGGTCGTATTTTATGCAGGTAAATTTATCATTAAGAAAATTTACAACCTGCTCTCGTCGATGCTTCTGCGACGCCGCATCGACACCTCGCTGACCACCTTCATCCTGAGTTTTGTCAGGATAGTCCTATATTTCATCCTCATAGTTACCGTCATCGGTATTCTCGGTATCGAGACCTCGTCGTTCCTTGCGCTCTTCGCCTCGGCCGGCGTCGCTATCGGTATGGCACTCAGCGGCACACTGCAGAACTTTGCGGGCGGCGTTCTCATCCTTCTGCTCAAGCCCTACCGCGTAGGCGACTATATCGAGGCACAGGGCTTTGCAGGAACGGTAAAGGAAATTCAGATCTTCCACACGATTATTCTCACCCCCGACAATAAGTCGATAATCATCCCCAACGGCGGCCTCTCGACCGGCTCAATCAACAACTACTCCAAGGAGACTTTCCGCCGCGTCGACTGGGAAGTCGGTATCTCCTACGGCGACAATGTCGATGTTGCACGCAAGGCTATTCTCGCCATGCTTGATTCCGACCCGAGGGTTGAGAAAAACTGCAACGAAGAGCAGGAAAACAGTGAGGACTGTTCGCGCGACGACTCCGCTGCCAGCACTGAAGCCCCTGCCGCCAAGCCCAAGACAAGCTTCTGGCGCATCTTCCGTCGCCAGCGCGAGCGCGCCGTGGAACGGCAGGAAAAAATCGACGCCGAGGTTGCCAAGCTCCTCCCCCGGCCCGATTTCACTCCGACCGTCGTTGTCAACCAGCTCGCCGACAGCTCAGTGGTGCTCAAGGTCAGGGCTTGGACACGCACCCCTAACTACTGGGGACTGTTCTACGCCATGAACGAGCGTTTCTACAACGAGCTCCCCGCCGCGGGAATCAACTTCCCCTTCCCGCAGCTCGATGTCCATCTTCCCGGAGCTTCTACACCTGTTGAAAATAAAACTACAACATAATGACAAGTAAATGGAACTACCTGCCTCTCACCTCTGAAGAGCAGAAACTCGAGAGCGAACTGGCGCGACGCTACGCCAACTGCGCTCCCGTGTGCGAATTGCTCGTCCAACGCGGCATCACCTCCATCGAGAAGGCCGAGAAGTTCTTCCATCCTTCGGTACGAGACCTCCACGACCCCTTCCTCATGCCCGACATGGACAAGGCCGTCGACCGGCTCAACCGGGCGATGGGTTCAAAGGAAAAGATTTTGGTTTTCGGCGACTACGACGTGGACGGCACCACGGCTGTCGCCCTCGTCTACCGTTATCTGCAGAATTTCTATTCTGAAATAGATTTCTACATCCCTACACGCTACGATGAAGGATACGGTATCTCGCGGCAGATCATTGACAACGCCGCTGCCGAGGGTGTAAAGCTGATCATCATTCTCGACTGCGGTATCAAGGCAATTGATGAGATTGAATATGCCAAGACCAAGGGCATCGACTTTATCATCTGTGACCATCATGTGCCCGACGAGATTCTCCCCCCGGCGGTTGCCATCCTCAATCCCAAGCTCGAAGGCTCCACCTACCCCTGTCGTCACCTGTCGGGCTGCGGTGTCGGCTACAAGCTCATGCAGGCATTCTCGATATCAAACGGTATCGGCACCGCCGAGCTCGAGAGCATGCTTGACCTGGTCGCCGTCTCGATTGCCGCCGACATCGTTCCCATGGTCGATGAAAACCGCGTCATGGCCTACGTCGGGCTCAAGCGTCTGAATACCAATCCCAACCTTGGCCTGCGCGCGATTATCCGCACCTGTGGCCTCGGCGGCAAGGAAATATCCATCACCGACGTTATCTTCAAGATAGGCCCTCGCATCAACGCTTCGGGCCGCATGCAGAGCGGTCGAGAGGCCGTCGAACTGCTCGTCGCCCGCGACAGCAAGGACGCCCAGGCCAAAAGCATCGCCATCGACCAATACAACAAGGACCGCAAGGAACTCGACAAGCGCATCACCGAGGAAGCCAACGCCATCCTCGAGGCGCGCGGCGAGATGTATTCGCCCAAGAAATCAATCGTGATCTACAACAAAGACTGGCACAAGGGCATTATCGGCATTGTCGCTTCGCGCCTCACCGAGCTCTATTACAAGCCCTCGGTAGTCCTCACCTATGCCAACGGACTTGCCACCGGTTCTTCGCGTTCGGTCCAGGGATTCGACATCTACAAGGCTGTTGACTCGGTCCGCGATCTACTCGAGAACTTCGGAGGTCACCCCTATGCCGTAGGTCTTTCCCTCAAGGAAGAGAACATCCCTGAGTTCACCCGCCGTTTTGAGGAATATGTTGCAACCCACATCCTCCCCGAGCAGCAGACTCCTGTCATCGACATTGACGCCTTCCTGACTTTTGCGCAGATTACCCCCGAGCTCATATCGACACTGCGGCTGTTCAATCCCTTCGGCCCCGGCAACCAGAAACCTACCTTCTGCACCCGCGGCGTGAAAGATTTCGGCACCAGCATGCTTGTCGGGAAACACCTCGAGCACATTAAACTTGAACTTGTCGACGACACTTCTGGCAAAGTCATCAACGGCATAGCTTTCAACATGGCCCGCTACTTTGACTATATCCACGCCGGCAAGCCGTTCAACATCTGCTATACCATCGAGGAAAACAAGCACCACAACGCTTCTTCAACCCTGCAGCTGCTCGTAAAACAGATCCGCATATCCAACGAGACCGACTGATGACGCCCGCCGAGGTCCTCAAGCATTACTGGGGCTACGATTCTTTCCGAGAATGTCAGGCCGAGATTATTGACTCGGTGCTGAAAGGCAATGACACGATTGGGCTGCTGCCGACCGGCGGCGGCAAATCTGTCACCTTTCAGGTTCCTGCCCTGATGCTGGCCGGTCTCACTATTGTTGTCACGCCCCTGATCTCTTTGATGAAAGACCAGGTTGACAACTTGCGGCGTCATGACATCCGTGCCGGATGCCTCAACTCGGCAATGACCCGCCACGAGACTCGCGTCACCCTTGACCGCCTTGAGCTTGGCAAGATCAAGCTCCTCTACGTCTCGCCCGAGAAGCTGTGCCGCCCCGAGTTCCTTGCGTTGCTCTCTACCTATGACATCTCGCTTATCGTCGTGGATGAAGCCCACTGCATTTCACAGTGGGGCTATGATTTCCGCCCGTCTTATCTGAAAATCAGCGAGCTGAGAAAGCACTTTCCCGATGTACCGGTTCTGGCCCTGACCGCGACCGCTACCCCCGCCGTAGTCGATGATATCGCCGACAAGCTTCTGATGAAGAAGCCGGCAATCTTCCGCCGCAGCTTTTCACGCGACAACATCAGCTATATCGTGCGACGCTGCGAGATCAAGGAAGAGATGCTCGCCCACATCCTGCGTAATACCTCCGGAAGTGCTATCGTTTATGTGCGCTCGCGACGGCGCACGGCTCTCATCGCCGAGCTGCTCGCCAACCAGGGCATCAAGGCCCTTTTCTATCATGCTGGTCTTGCGCCCGAGGACAAGAGCGCCCGGCAGGACGAGTGGATGGATGGACGGGTGCGCGTGATGGTGGCCACCAACGCCTTTGGCATGGGTATAGATAAGCCCGACGTCCGACTGGTCGTCCACTACGACATCCCGCCGTCGCTCGAAGAATATTATCAGGAAGCCGGCCGTGCCGGTCGCGACGGCCTCCCGGCCTATGCTGTCCTGCTGGCCTCCACTCCCGACAAGGGCGTCATGAAGCGCCGCCTGGGGGAAGAATTTCCCCCGCGAGACTATATCCGTGACATTTATCAGTCCATGTGTGTCTTTCTCGACGTGCCCATGGGTGAAGGCTACAATCATTTATACGAATGTGACTTCGCCGAGTTCTGTCGCCGCAATGAATTGCAGCCGCGTCCGGCTGCAGCCGCCCTGTCGATATTGACTCGCTCGGGCGTTCTCGAATTCAGCGAAGAAGTCGGCAACCGTTCGCGCCTGATGGTCACCGTCGACCGTCGCGATTTCTATGACCTTGCTCTCGCACCGGACGTTGACGCTGTCCTGCAGGCTGTTCTCAGGCGTTATTCCGGCATCTTTGCCGACTTCGTTCCTATAGACGAGACAAGAATATCCTACGCCTGCTCGCTGAGCCGCGAGGAAGTCTATCAGGCACTCCTTGCCCTGTCAAGAATGCATGTAATCCAGTATGTTCCGGCCCGTAAGCTGCCTTTTGTCTACTTCCCTTCGGCGCGGGAAGAAGCGCGCCACATCGTTATTCCCCGTGAAGTATATGAAGTGCAGCTCGAGCGCGCAACGCGCCGCATGGAAGCCATGCGCGACTACGCTTTCAATGACACCGACTGCCGTGTCAACCGCATGCTCGCCTACTTTGGCGACACACCCTCTGCACCTTGCGGCAAATGCGATATCTGTCGCGATCGTCGTGCGGCAGCTCAACACGCCGATCGCGAGCGTTCACTTGCCGAGGCCGTCGACCGCCTCCTTGACAGTGGACATGAAATCACCCTCCAAACAGTAAAACAGGCCTTCCCGTCTCGTAGTCCTGAAGCATTGGATCGCCTTCGCGCTCTCATTGACGAGGGAGCGGTGAGCTTCGACGGAAATCGTTTCGTCCGTAAAAGTAATCTGTAAACTTACTTGTACATGAAGCGCTTTATCGAGCGCTTGGGCGTCTTTTCAAACTCATGCTCAAGCACCTCGATGGCCGACACCTGCTCATAAGGTGCCACAAGGCGATTCAGCTCGCGCATGTTGTTCTCCATTATTTCGCCGAGGGCCGCTTTATCTATCTTGTGCTTTTTCATGTCTTCCTCGTCGGGAAACACGAGGGCTACAAGTCTTCCATCTCGGTCAATAACAAGACTTTCAGCCACATAAGGCATATTGTTCAGCTTTGCCTCGATTTCCTCGGGATAGATATTCTGGCCGTTGGCACTCAGGATCATTGTCTTGTAGCGGCCGCGGATAAATATTGTCCTGCCATCGGGACCGCCCAGATGCCCCATATCGCCCGTATGCAACCAGCCCTCGCTATCTATAGCCGCCAACGTCGCATCGGGATTCTTATAGTAGCCGAGCATGACATTCTGGCCCTTGACACATATTTCGCCCTGCCCGTTATGAACGTTATCGGCCCCGATACGGCCTTCCATCACGGGCAGCAGACGTCCTGCCGACCCGGGAATAAAGTCGCGCCACGGCGTGTAGCTTATCAGAGGCGCACATTCAGTCATGCCGTAACCTACTGTGAACGGGAATTTTATCTTATATAAAAATTCCTCAACCTCGGGATTGATCGGCGCGCCGCCGATAATAACCTCCTCAAAGACCCCGCCGAATGCCTCCACAAGCTTTGAACGGATAACACTGTAGATAGCGCGGTCAAGCATGGGAACGGCAAGTATCCACCGCATCGGCTTCCGGGTAATCATCGGAACAACCATCTTGCGGTATATCTTTTCAAGAATCAGCGGAACGCAGACAATAAGATTGGGCTTCACCTGAGCCATTGCCTTGAGCAAGAGCGACGGCGTCGGAGTCTTGCCGAGAACCGTAACATGACTGCCCACTGCCAAAGGCACAAGCATATCAAATGCGCAACCATAGGCATGGGCCAGCGGCAGAAACGACAGCGCTCTCGATCCCTGATAGTGCAGCCTTGAATCAATTCCGAAACCGACGTTTCCCGCCACGTTATCATAACTGATCATCACGCCCTTGGAAAAACCAGTCGTCCCTGAGGTATAGTTTAAGATCGCCACATCATCATTGGCGCGGTCGGTATACCGGATATCCTCGCGGTTGAAGCCCTGCGGATAGCTGCGCCTGAACCGGCGGTGGATATTTCGCAGAAAACTGTCGAGTTTTGTATCCTCGGTCCACAGCATCCTTATCGCGTCCAGCGACACGACGGCTTTCAGCTCGGGAAAATCATTGTCCTTGATCTTCTCCCAGATGCTGTCGTTCACAAAAAGCAGCACAGCATCGCTGTGATTTATAATATTGGCGGCATCGACCGGATTGAAATCATTCAGGATAGGAACCACGGTCGTGCCGTAGGTCAGCGAAGCCATGTAAAGATAGATCCACCGCGGCGTGTTCTTACCCAACAGGGCTACCTTGTCACCCGGCCTTACACCCGCAGCCTTGAAGAAGCTGTGTACTCGGGCGATGCGACCGGCAAGCTCGCCGTAAGTGTACGTCTTGCCCGATGTAAAGTCTGTTATAGCCGGCAGTGGAAAATTGTCGGCAAAGGCCTGCTGATAAACATGCAACAGGTCGTTTCCGCGCAAGCGGTCTCCTTCGTAGGTTTTCATGGCCATGTGCAGCTGTTTTCGTGGATGTAGTTATGTGGCAGGTAGTGAAGCGACCCGCCTCGCCTGCCGGGCGATCCCCCGCTCAATTAGCCGTGGTGCTCGGCCAGCTCCGGAACACGCTCCGAGAGCGAACTGCGGATGTCGTCAAATATCTTGCTGACATCGCCGTTACCGTCGATTGCGTGGTACTTCCCTTCACCTATGTAATAATCGCGCAGGGGTGAGGTCTGTGTGTGATAAACCTTGAGTCGGTTCTTTATCGTGTCAGGTTGATCGTCGGCTCGGCCGGTCTCCTTTCCGCGGTTGATCATGCGGCGCACGAGCTCGTCCTCATCCACTTCAAGGCCGATGACGGCATGGATTTTCGAGTTGCGGCGGGCGAGCATTTCCTTCAGGGCGCGCGCCTGGTCAATCGTGCGGGGGAAACCATCGAAAATCACGCCGTTGCGCGTCTTTTCGGGCTCTGAATCAAGCACTTCTTCAAGAACTTTCACCATCAGCGCATCCGGGATAAGCTGTCCCTTGGATATATAGCTGTCGGCTATCTTTCCAAGTTCTGTTCCGCGCGCGATATGATCGCGAAGCACCTCGCCGGTCGAGATATGGTGCAGTCCGTATTCTTCTATAAGTTTGTCGCTCTGGGTGCCTTTTCCACTACCTGGGGCGCCGAATATTACCAGATTCAACATCAGTCAGCTTTCAGTATATAAATGTCATTAAGGTTGCGGGCTTTCTCGTTCAGGTCAAGTCCGAAACCGATTATAAATTTCTTGGGTATCGAGAAGCCTACATAGTCGGGATTAACATCCTCTTCGAGTGCCTCGGGCTTGAAAAGCAGCGTGGCTATCTTTACATCGGCCGGCTCCTTGGTTTTAAGATCATCGACCAGGCGCTTGATCGTGTGGCCGGTATCGACAATATCTTCCACTACAATCACGGGACGACCCTTGATATCCTCCTTGAGACCCATCACTTCCTTGACCGTTCCGGTCGAGCCGGTGCCATCGTAGCTCTTCAAGCGGATAAAAGTGATTTCGGCATCTATCTCCTCGCAAGCTCTGAACAGGTCGCTTGCAAAAGGAAACGCCCCGTTCAGCACACAGATGAACAAGGGCGATTTACCGGCATAGTCACGCGTTATCTCTTTACCCAGCTCTTTTACGCGGGCATCAATGGTATCACGCGAGATATAAGGCTCGAAGGTCATGCCTTCGTAAGTAACTTGCTTCATTTTTTCAAAAGAAAAATATTTGTGCAAAGTTAGAAATTTATTTTCAATTTCCCCGCAATCGCCCGCTATTATTTCACCAAAATAATTGTTCACGGCAGGGGTGAAATGGGGTGTTAATTTCGTTACATAGTTGTTACATATAAGGCACAATGTGGTGAACTTAACAGTATTGTAACAGCGGTGTAACAATTTGTGACAATT
>CAYVTB010000041.1:0-14152 GCA_964454365.1 uncultured Bacteroides sp.
ATCTTGCCGTTTTCGTCCAGGGGCACGTTGAAGTCTACGCGTACAATGGCTTTCTTGCCGTTGAAATTGTAATTGTCGATTGTCATTGGTTTGTATGTTAAAGTTTTAGTATTCTTTGAATTTTAGCGTGATAATCTATTTCTTTCTAACGTGTGCAAAATTAAGGAAAAATTTCGATAATTGAATCCTCTGTTTAATCTTTTTTATTCGGATGACCTATAAATTAACACTGGTAACTTGTGGGAATTAATAAAAGTTGTTACTTTTGCACAATAAAACCATATTATTAATCTTAAATCATTACGCATGATGAAACATTTTACTTTGTTAAGTCTGGCTCTCATGCTCGGTTGCGGCGCTGCTGTCGCTCAGCCTCGCAGTGCTTCGGCTCCTGCTAAGCTGATGAGCATTCCTACCGGACTTATGGCTCCCGTGTGGTCGCCCGACGGCTCCATGATAGCCGCAACCGGTGACAACTACACCGGTATCGTCGTCGCTAATGCCGACGGCTCAGCAATGCGCGTTCTCACAGACTGTGCCGGTGCCGGCTACAAGATGGTCTGGAACGGCAACAACCAGATCGTTGGTCGTACCAACATCGTTGAAAACGGTCGTGTTTTA
This sequence comes from uncultured Bacteroides sp., assembly GCA_964454365.1. Classification (GTDB taxonomy): domain Bacteria; phylum Bacteroidota; class Bacteroidia; order Bacteroidales; family Muribaculaceae; genus CAG-873. The sequence continues at coordinate 622 of CAYVTB010000041.1, forward strand.
CACGAAATCTGCTCGTGGGATCTCTCCAACGGCAACCGCCAGGTTCTCGTTGCAAAGAGCCGCAGCGCGCAGGCTCCCACTCTGAAGGCCGCCGGCCTCCGCAGCGCGAGCGCCAACATTTATGAAATGATGATGAATGATCCCGCCAAGGTGAGCTCGCAGGTTGCAGCTCTCTCCCAGTTCAGCGGCAAGATGATCATCAATCCCGCCCTTTCTCCCGACGGCAACCGCATCGCTTTCCAGGTTCCCGGCCAGGGCATGTGGACTATCAACGCCGACGGTTCTTCGCTGAAGTCAATCGGCGCCGGCTCTCACCCCGCATGGCTTCCCGACAACGAAACTGTTGTTTACACCATCGTCAAGGACAACGGTCAGAACTACACAGCTTCGACCCTTCTCGCTGTCAATGTTGACAACGGCAAGAGCGTGACCCTCACCTCGCGCACCGACATGCTTCCCATGACTCCCTCAGTTTCGCCCGACGGAACTCGAGTTGCTTTTGAGAATGCAGCTGACAATGCAATTTATGTAATCACCCTTAAATATTGAGCCACATGAAAACGACATTATCACGCCTCGCTAAAGGCACTGTAATAGCAGCTATGTCGCTGGTGGCCATGCCGGCTGTCAACGCACAGGACAAAATTGAATGGGGCGATTTCAAGCTCTTCCTTGATCCCGGTCACTCAGGCAAGGAAAACCGCGGTATCTGGGGCTACTCTGAAGCAGAGAAGGTCCTCCAGGTTGCCCTTAATATTAAGGACATGCTCGAAAACTACACTACTGTTGTAGACGGCGAAACTCTGATGCTTTGCCGCTACGACGATGAAACTGTAGTTAGTCTTGAAGAACGCTCCGATATGGCCAACGCCTGGGGTGCCGACTTCTACTATTCGATTCACTCTGATGCAGTCGGTTCGGTTAACTCTATTCTCGGCCTCTTCGGTGGCTGGCGTAAGGACGGCGTTGATATCGAAAAGACTCCCAATGGCGGTAAGGCCTACGGCGAAATCCTCCTGCCCAACCTTATGAGCGTTATGCGAGTGCCTTCACGCGGCAACTGCTATGACCGTTGCCACTATGATCCCGCTCCCGCAACCCACACCAACCAGTATCCTTATCTGTCGGTTAACCGTCGTTCTAATATGGCTTCTCTGCTGAGCGAAGGCGGTTATCATGACATGCCTATTCAGCAGCAGCGCAACATGAACAAGGACTACAAGCGCCTTGAAGCTTTTGCTGCTTTCCAGACCATCCTTACTTACCGTAACTTCACTTGCCCCGCTCAGAACTTCATGACCGGTGTCATTTCCAACAGCGAGAATCTGCAGCCCATCAACGGCGCAGTCATCACTGTAGGCGACCGTACTTACACCACCGATACCTATGAATCTCTGTTCAGCAAGTACAGCCGTAACCCCGACCTGATCCACAACGGTTTCTACATCTTTGAAGGTCTGCCCGTCGGTGAGGAACTTCCCGTTACCATCACTGCTGACGGTTATGAATCATGGACCGGTACTGTAGTTGTTCCCGACGGCACTCAGAAAGAAGGTGCTGTCTCGGCCGACTACGTCGCTTTCCTTGACGTGGCTCTGACCAATGCAATGCCTGCCGTAGTTGCTTCTGTTTCTGCAGATGATCTCGAAAGCGTAAGCTCTCTCAATCCCCTCGCCATCACTTTCTCTCGTAACATGGATCGTGAAAGCGTCGAGGCTGCCTTCTCTATCGACAACGGTGGTGAAGTAACCCTGAGCTGGGCCAACGACTACACTCTGCTCGTTGATCTCTCGAAACTCGACCCCTGGTTCACATATAATATTAAGATCGACGGTACTATTGCCAAGAACAGCCAGACAGGTGCATTCCTCGACGGTGACGCCGACGGCGTTGCCGGTGGCGATTACATCCTCACCATCACCATGGCTGAGCCCGATACCGAAGCTCCCTATGTTATCAGCACCTATCCCGAAGCTGAAGGCGAAGCTCTCTACACCCTGCGTCCCGCTATCCGCCTTGAGTTCAACGAAGAACTTAACTTCAACGGCGACAAGAACGACGGTTGCATCGTTGTTAAGGACTCCAAGGGCAATACCTATGAAGGTCTCCTGACCCACGATGTTGTTGCCGGCCAGTCAGTCCTCCACTTCTTCCCCGCTACCGATCTTGCTCTCGACTGCGCTGTCCTCGTCACCTTCAAGGGTGGTGTTGAAGACCTCTGGGGCAATGTTGCTGAAGAATTCTCCTTCCGCTTCCTCTCTGAGTACCGCGCTCAGACCGACCTCACCATGGTTCAGCCTCTCACCGACACTGCAGGCATGTGGGCTCCCGGTGGTTCGGGATCTACTTCCGGTATCGACAACGAGGCAAGCACCATCTCAGTGCTCCAGCAGGGTCCCTCGGTGGACAACCGCACCTCTTTCGCCATCAACTATGTATTTGACGAATACCACCCCGGTGACAACTTCCTCATCCGCGACCACTACCCCGCAGGTATGGCAAGCGAATATTACAAGGACTTTGACGGTATCCTCACCCTCTGGGTATATGGTGACGGCTCCAACAACAGCGTCAACTTCATGCTCCGCGTTCAGAATGCCGCTAACCTCGTATATCCCGCAGAAGACATGGTTGTTGACTTCCGTGGTTGGAACTACTTCGTATTCGATATGCAGAACGACGAGCTTGGCTACTTCACCGGCACCACCGGCTTTGAAAAGGCTAAGAAATGGTGCTTCGACTCTGTAGTTGTTAAGCACGAACGCACCTACGAGGACGACGAAGAAGTTCCCTTCCAGCAGTGGACCGGTACTCTCGGCTTCAACAGCTTCGCATTCTCTCGCTGGGATGCAGAAGCAGAACGCACTGCCAAGATCACCGACGTTGAGATTCCTTCTGCAGTTGTTACTCTCCCCGTTGAGAACGACGCAGCTGTTGAATACTTCAACCTTCAGGGTATCCGCGTAGCTAATCCTTCCAACGGTGTTTACATCCGTCGCCAGGGCAACACAGCTACTAAGGTTGTCGTGAAGTAATCAATATTCCCTCAAATAGAAAAGGCACCGCGATATCGCGGTGCCTTTATTATTTGAAATGACTAAAAAGTCAGCAGGCCTTGAAGCTCATGTCAAGACCCTTTACCGAGTGGGTGAGCGCTCCTACGGATATGAAGTCGACACCGGTTTCGCCATAAGGACGCAGGGTGGCGATAGTGATGCCGCCCGATGATTCAATTTCAACATTTGGATCCTTTTCACGGATGAGCTTGACAGCCTCGGCCGTGCGCTCGGGCGTGAAGTTGTCGAGCATGATGCGGTCGACTCCTGCCGCGAGAGCCTCAAGGATTTCATCGGTATTTCTGACTTCAACCTCAATACGGAGATCTTTGCCGTTTTCCTTGCACCAGGCTTTGGCGCGGTCAACCGCTGCCGTGATTCCACCTGCAAAATCAACGTGATTATCCTTAATGAGAATCATATCAAAGAGACCTATGCGATGGTTGGCTCCCCCGCCGATCTTCACTGCCTCCTTTTCCAGGATTCGCATTCCCGGCGTAGTTTTGCGCGTGTCGAGAACTTTGGTGTGGAGACCTTCGAGACGTTTCTGATATTCTGCCGTCGTTGTTGCGATGCCGCTCATGCGCTGCATGATATTGAGCATCGTGCGCTCGGTCTGTAGAAGCGAGCGCGTCGGCCCCTCGACCACAAAAGCGATATCGCCCGGTTTCACATGTGCGCCGTCCTCGATAAATACAGTCATTTTCAGTTTGGGATCAAAGCGCTCGAATACGCGGCGAGCTACTTCCACGCCGGCAAGAATACCTTCCTGCTTTATCAACAGATGTTGGCGACCGATTGACTCGGCCGGAATTGTGCTGAGCGTGGTTGCATCACCGTCGCCGACATCCTCTGCAAAGGCGAGATCTATCAGTCGGTCGACAAGTTCCTGGGGTGTTTCCATATATATTTTTGTAATATGTTAATTTCCGGTACAAAGATAGTTAAAATTTGCCAAATTTTATCTACCTTTGCCTCATTATCCCCGAAAGGCCATGAAAATCATCCTTGTAAGCATCGGAACGGTAAAAGAGAGTGCACTCAAGCAACTGCTTGAGCGCTACACCGGTCGTATTCCTTATTACATGCCCTTTGAGCACATAATTCTTCCCGATGTCAAGGCTTCCCGCTCGCTGACTCCCGAAATCCAGAAATGCAAGGAAGGAGAGATGCTGCTCTCTAAGGTCGAGAAGGGTGATTACCTTGTCCTTTTCGATGAACGTGGCAAGCAGCTCACATCGCGTGAACTCGCCACGTTTATCGATCGAAAGGCCAATACCATGCAGCGAAATCTTATCTTTGTGATTGGTGGCCCATATGGTTTTTCTGAAGCCGTTTATGCGCGTGCCGACATGCTCCTGTCACTTTCAAAGATGACTTTCACCCATGAAATGGCTATAGTACTGGCAGCCGAGCAGTTGTATCGTGCGCAGACAATCCTGCGCGGAGAGCCCTACCACCATGACTAAAGTCTGCGTCAAGATATTTATCCTCTCTTTGCTGCTCACCTCCTGCCGCGGTAATGTTAAGACAGTGGAGCCTGCATCGACGCCGGTAACAGATACCGTAGTCGTGGTTGAAGAAGTAATTGAAGCGTTGCCCGACACAATGTTCCCCTCGGCCGGACTGTTGAAAGTCTCAGTCAGAGTCCTTGACACCGTCACTTCTGCCAAAATTGACAGTTACGTTGACCCCTATCTTGAAAGCCCCGGCGTCATGACTTTCCGCGCCAATCAGCTGCGCAATGCCGATATGGGAGGTCGCGTCAAGTCAAAACCCTCGACAATCAATATCGACTGGGTCTTCACGACAGCCAACGACGAGCGCGACACTGATTTCGGCCGTTGGGGCGGTGGCACAGGCTGGACCGGGCAGCCGCTTTATGTCGAATGGCCGCGGGCGCGGTTACATGATATGCACCGTCATCTCAAGCCTGACTTCTCAGGCAAGGAAATTATCGTTGGCTCTCTGGCCTCGGAAGTATATTTTATAGATTTTGAAACCGGGCAGCCTTCACGCGAGCCGATTTCCACCGTTAATCCTATAAAGGGCACAGTCTCTCTCGACCCGTCGTTTAATGGAAATCTCTACTTTGGGCAAGGCGTTCCCGCCGAGGAGCCTTTCGGCGCGGCGGTGATTGATCTGCATCAACATAAAGTTACTCACTTCTTCCCGCGTGATCCGTTTGCGCCGAGGGGGTGGGGGGCCTACGATTCGTCGCCCGTGAGAGTCGGCCGCTTCCTGTTCCGACCGGGCGAGAACGGCGTGCTCTATAAGTTTTTAGTGACCCCCGGGGACTTGAAACTCCACTCTGCAATGAGTTATTGTACCCCGTCGGGTGCTCCCGGCATCGAAGCCTCGATGGCGGTTTATCGAAATTACGGTTACACTGCCGACAATCACGGCTATGTCATTTGCACCAATCTTGATACGATGCAACCCGTGTGGGTCTACGCCTCAGGCGATGATAACGATGCGACACCTGTCATTCTTCCGGAAGACGGGCACCCCTATGTCATCTGCTCGTCGGAAATTGACCGTCAGGGAATAGGTAACGCCCGGATAGCCAAGCTCGACGGCTTGACAGGCGAGCCCGTGTGGGAAAGAAATCTGCCGGGAGAGCGCTGCGACCGCGACGGCAAGCATTTCGACGGCGGCTTTTACGCCTCGCCGCTGCCGGGTCTTGGAAATTGTTCCAACCTTATATTCTCTAATATAGTTTATAATAACAACGGACAGAACGGCTCTTTCATCGCCCTGGACAGCAAAACCGGCGCCACTGTCTATGAAGTTCCGACGTCGACCTATGCCTGGTCCTCTCCCGTGGGATTCCTCGACCCCGATGACAGAATGTATGTTTTGACCGGCGACTGCATCGGTAATCTCTATCTTATTGACGGAATAGATGGAACGATTGTCGCAAAGCGCAAAGTCGGTTTTAATTTTGAATCATCTCCCGTTGTGGTTGGGAATTCGGCCGTGGTCGGCTCCCGCATAAACGGCATTTATAAAGTCTCGATTGAATGAAAAGAATCCTGTTAATAATCTTTATAACGATATTTGCGATTGGCGGCGCGAGCGCCGCTCCCGATATCCGTGCCTTTAAAGACAAGGTCAAAGACGGATATAATTTCTGGCTATACACTCCGCCGGCCGCGAGCGACAGCGTCCCAAAGCCCCTGATCATTTTCCTACACGGCGCGAGCCTCTGCGGAAACAATCTTGACAGGGTAAAGCGCTACGGAACCATTGACGCTATCACCATGGGGCGCTCTCTGGATGCCTATGTCGTCGCGCCTCAGAATCCCGGAGGTTCTTGGAATCCACGCAAGGTGATGAATGTAGTGGACTATGTCGAGAGCGAGTGCAAGGTCGACACCAACCGTGTCTACGTTATAGGAATGAGCCTCGGAGGATACGGCACGACAGACGTCGCCGCGACATATCCCGATAGAATAGCCGCGGCGGTCAGTATGTGTGGCGGAGGCACGGTCAGCGATTACAGCGGGCTCACAAAAGTACCTTTCTGGATAATACATGGAACAGGAGATCGCGCGGTATCGGTTGCTCAGAGCGACCGTGTTGTCGACGCCGTTAACAAGGCCCGTGTAGAAGGTGACTCGGTCAGGCTGGTCTATGACCGCATAAAGGGGATGGATCACTCCAAGCCGGCTCGCCTGCTCTACTCAACACCGATATATGACTGGTTGTTAAGTCATTCATTGACGGATGAAAACCGCGCTGCCAAGCCAACTTTTGAACTCACGGAGCAGGTTTTCAAAAACGCTTATCAGGGGCTGACGACCCGTACACGCACGGGCCGTCGTCGTCATTCCCGCCGATAATTTACTCCTTGAAGTAATCTTCCAGGATGGCGCCCATCTGGGCTGCCAGCTCCGCTGCTTTCTTGCCGGCAGCTTCGGCGTAGTCGTCGCCTGCCGAGGCGTGAATGATGCCGCGGGATGAATTGACCAGAAGACCCACTTCATCAATAAGGCCATATTTGCACACCTCCTCGAGGCTGCCGCCCTGAGCGCCTACGCCCGGTACGAGGAAGAAGCTGCGCGGAGCTACCTTGCGTGCATCGGCAATGAGTTCGCCGCGCGTGGCACCTATGACATACATCAGATTGATAGGCGAGCCCCAGTGGAGCGACCGCTTGATGACACGTTCAAACACTCTTGCGCCGTTTACGTCGCTTATCATCTGGAAGTCATCACCACCCTTGTTTGAGGTAAGCGCCAGCAGGATAGTCCATTTATCTTTGAAATCGAGGAAGGGCATCACCGAGTCCTCGCCCATGTAGGGGGCGACCGTCACGGCGTCAACTCCGGCGCGGTCATAGAACGCCTTGGCATACATGCGGGCCGTGTTGCCGATGTCGCCGCGCTTGGCGTCGGCTATCACAAAGATGTCGGGATATTTCTCCTTGATATATGCACAGGTCTTTTCAAATACCTCGAGGCCTTCCGGGCCGAGCACTTCGTAAAATGCAAGATTGGGCTTGTAGGCGACGGCATAGGGGGCCGTCGCGTCTATGATTGCTTTGTTGAATTCAAGCATTCCCTCGGCACCCTTGGCTGCAAGAGCCGGCGGCATCTTGTTCTGGTCGGGATCGAGACCTACACAAAGGAATGATTTCTTTGCCAATATGTTATCAACGAGTTCTCTGCGTTTCATAGTGATATATCTTTTTGTTGTTAAAGTTCTGCTGCTTTTAGTCTTTCGGCGTTTTCCGCGCTGCTCAGGTTGAAAATGATATCGTCAAGCTCGCCTGCAAGTACAGCATCGAGATTGTGCACCGTGTAGTTGATGCGGTGATCTGTCACGCGTCCCTGAGGGAAATTATATGTGCGTATCTTGGCCGAACGGTCGCCGGTTGACACGAGTGTCTTTCTTCTCGAGGCAATGTCATCAATGTATTTCTGATGCTCCTTGTCATAAATGAATGTGCGTAGGCGGCTCAGGGCGCGCTCCTTGTTTTTGGGCTGGTCGCGTGTTTCGGTACACTCGATGAGAATTTCGTCGACCTGACCGGTATTGGGATTCTTCCACTTGTAGCGGAGGCGCACACCCGATTCAACCTTGTTGACGTTCTGGCCGCCGGCACCTCCGGAGCGGAAAGTGTCCCACTTGATCTCGCCTTCGTTAATCTCGACGTCAAAGGGCTCGGCTTCGGGAAGAACTGCGACCGTGGCGGCCGACGTGTGGATGCGGCCCTGGGTCTCGGTCGAGGGGACGCGCTGCACGCGGTGGACACCGCTCTCATATTTAAGCGTGCCGTAGACGCTGTCGCCCTCCACGCTTATTACGATTTCCTTGTAACCGCCCACGGCGCCTTCACTGAAGGATGTGATGGCCGTGTGCCATCCCTTGCTTTCGCAATATTTAAGATACATCTTCGCGAGATCGCCGGCAAAGAGAGCGGCCTCGTCGCCGCCTGTTCCCGCCCTGATTTCAAGAATGGCGTTTTTATCATCTTCGGGATCGGCCGGAACGAGGAAAAGCTTGATTTCACTCTCGAGATTTTCAAGGTTTTTCTCGGCGAGGCTGAGTGATTCGCGGGCGGCGGGATCATCCTCGAGTTCGATCACTTCCTTGTAGAATTCGATATTTGATTGCTCGGCAGCCTGCTGCTTTAGCAGCTGCATGAGCTTGCCGAGGTGCTTGTACTCCTTGGTGAGCTTCACGAAGCGGGCGCGGTCCGAGGCTATATCGGGGTCACCGAGCAAGGTCTCGATTTCGCGGTATCTCACCTCGTGGGCCTGTATGCGGGGTATGAGTGATTCTTCGATCATTCGGTAGTATTTTTATGCAAAGTTATCACTTTTCGGTGATTTCAGCACATTACTCAGATATTTATGACGAGAGACACGGGGCAATGGTCCGAGCCGGTTATGTCGGGGTGTATCTCTGCTTTTTCGAGCATCGGTGTAAGCCTCTCCGATACAAGGAAGTAGTCGATGCGCCATCCCACGTTCCTTGCCCTGGCATTGGCACGGAAACTCCACCATGAATATGCACCCTTCTCTCCGGGGTGCAGAAGCCTGAACGTATCGACAAAACCGCGGGCGAGCAGGGCCGAAAAGGCGCCGCGCTCCTCGTCGGTGAAGCCGGCATTGCGACGGTTGGTCTTGGGATTGGCGAGGTCTATTTCTTCATGGGCTACGTTCATGTCTCCGCAGATGATTACCGGTTTCTCTTTGTCGAGCTTGCAGACATAGTCGGCAAAAGACGCTTCCCAGTCGAGCCTGTAATCGAGACGCACGAGTTCGTTGCGGCTGTTGGGCGTGTAGACATTGACGAGATATACCGAGCCGAGATCAAGCGTTACGACGCGCCCTTCGTGATCGTGACGGTCGATGCCGATGCCGCGGCTCACGCTGTGGACCGTTGATCTCACGAATGTCACCGTGCCCGAGTAGCCCTTGCGCTCTGCAGAGTCGTAGAAAGACTGATAATTGTCAAAGGCAAGCTCTACCTGGCCCTCATGCATTTTTGTTTCCTGCAGGCACACACAGTCGGCATCAAACGACTTGAATATTTCGGCAAAGCCTTTTCCGAGGACGGCCCGCAGGCCGTTAACGTTCCATGATACTAATTTCATCATTTATCAGAATAGGACTACCACCTCGGCTGTCAGACGATCATTGCGGTCGGCAGGCGCCGGAGTTCCGTGGTGGTAAAAATATTTTTCATAATTAAGGTGGAACGCAAAGCGCACTTTCCTGTAGCTGTAACTAAGAGTGGAGCCTACCGTCAGGCGATTGCGCGCGGGAGAGTTGGCGATCAGGCGCCCGTTCTCGGCACGGTAACCGGTAGAGTGGGGAGTGGAACCGTCCAGGCGCGCCTGCACCGAGAGGTCATCGAAGACCGATACCTTTACAGGTATGCTGTAAGATGCAAAAAAGTTGTAGGCATGGCAGTTGTCAAAGGCATCTCCGGTATAGTGTTCATACATATATTCGGCCTCGGCAAGCCATCGGCCGGCGCTGTATGTCACGGCAAAGTCGGCCATGTTGATACGCACGGAATCGGGGACAATTGTCTGGTAACCGGCGGCGATGCGGAAATCGCCAAACTTATAGATTGCACGGCTCGCAAAGGTCTTGTCATGGCTCCAGGATTGATCGTCGGCGTTGAAGTGAGGGTTGAATACGCCGGCCTCGATAGTTACGGGTACTTTGGGTAATGTATAAGAGGCTTCGACGCCGATGTCGCGGTTGTTGGCTATGTCGCGTGCAATAAATGAGCGGTTTACAAATATATAGTTTCCGGGAATCCTGAACGGGTCTATGCCGAAGGGTATTCTGAACCGGCCGGCCCTTATTTTCAAGGATTCGATGACCGTCAGGCGAGCCCAGGCGTCAAGAAAAGCAAATTTGCCCGACTGGCACAGGTCGACCTGTACAAAATAGTCGACCGGCTTTGCGATGTGGCCTCTCAGATTGACCCTCGCATTGCGTACAGAGAAACGATTGAGGCCGCCATGAGTTCTCATTTCCCAGCGGGCTCGTATGACGCCTCCGATTTCGGGCATATAATCAACGTGTGCCGTGGAGTAGGGCTCGGCGGCAGAAACAATAGATGCAAGAGTGATGAAAAGAAGTAGAAAAAGCTGACGAACTCTCATAAAAATCTGTATCCGGGATTCCGTGAACAATTCTCTGCAAAGGTACGAAAAAAAGCTTAAACCGGAAACGACCGCCATTCAGTGCAGGCGGCCGTTTCTGTTGAAAATTTTTAGGAGTCCCATTAATCTTAATAAGCGTCAAAGATGTTGCCGGGTTTTTCATCCGAAGAGAATGCATATTTGCGGGGCGGTGGCGGGGGCCATCCGGGCGCGGACGCGAAAAATTCGCGTCCCTACCAATCCTCAGATGGGATCACCCGAAGACAAAGGGCGCGGAGGGGCGTCAGATGGATAAGTTTTAAAATTCTTATATGTCGTATATTGCATATAAATGACAAAGCGGCGCCGCGGGAAGGGGTGAGCTTCTCGCGGCGCCAAATATATATTAAATCAGAATTTTACTTTACTTCCTTTACCTCCGGACAGTTTTATATAAACCTGACCCTTGACCGGGTTATTTACTCTGATACCCTGAAGATTATAATATTGAGGATTAGCGTCCTGTTCATCGGAAGCTATATCTTCAACAGAGCCTTCCCGTGATCTGACGAGCCTCAAAGACATTTTGGTCGGTGTCGAAAGGTCGGTTACCTCAGAAGTTAATTCATAATCAACCAATTTCAGCACGGCGTAGCTCTTGAAATCTTCCGAGGCCACCCAATAATAACCGGCTTCACTTACATCCTTAATAGAAGTTGACCAGAAGCAACCACCGATTGGAAGGTCAAGAGTTACTTCCTCATTAACGAAATGAACACTGGTAAAATCAAAGGTATTATACCATTTCTGAGATGCCAACAGTTCTTCAAATTCTTCCTTGGTAGGGAGGCGCCACCCAGCATTCTCATTTATGGTTGCTACTGACGCGGCACTGAAATAATTGCCCGGGAATTCACTGTCGCATGTACCGACATTAGTTTCAGCCCAAATCACACTCAAGCCTAAGTCAACGCCGGTAAATTGCTGCTCGGGAACGGAATTGGAATTGGGATCCCATGCCTCAATGACGTCAAAGTCTTTCCAAACATTAGCCTCACGATAGGCTTCAACAGCTTCGGCAGGCACATGAAGTTTAACACCTGTTGTCTGAGTGCCGTTAGCTAAAGCGTGAGCGTTAGTGGAGAGGCCCGGCAATCCCAAACTTTCGCATGAAGGAGGCTCGGTGGCAGCAATATAAATGTCGGTTAAAGAAGTACAGCCGCTGAAAATGTTTTCACCAATATAAGTGAGATTAGGACCAAAAGTAATCTTTTTAAGAGAACTGCAGTTAAGGAAAGCTTCAGAGTAAATACTTTTAACATCTTCAAAGGTGAGCTCCACCAACGATGTACAATTTGAAAGATTCCTAATATATTTCATATTCATAGTCTCCAGATCAACCAATGATGAGCAACCATTGAGACCTGAAAGCGAACCGCCCCAATTAGAGAGCGCAAATAAAGACTTTAATGAAGTACAATTTGAGAAAACATTATCATCCAAGTCATTATACAGAGCAGGCAGATACACACGTTCAAGAGCAGTACAGCTTTCAAATGCACCATTCTGCAGAAGTGTAACTTTTGAAAGCATAGCATCTTTAAGATTCGGGCATTTTCTAAATACTTTCCTGGGTACAACACCGCAAACGCTAACAGTCTCAAGAGTTTCAATTGACTCAAACAAACCACACTGCACGCTCCCGTATCCATCAATCATGTTAACAATGCCTGTAATATCCACATAATTAACGCCCGAGTTATAGAAAGGAGACCGAAGCTCAGTAGTGATACCGTCATCAGCGAGTACTTCCAAGTTGCTATAATATAGTTGTCCCCTGGCCTCAGGATTACTTATATCTTCAAAGTCTTCAAACATAATAGTGACATTTGAAAGATTACATCCGTCAAAAGCAGCTTCCTCAATATGTATACGATTCCAGTCGTTTTTACCTTCTATATTTTCCAATGAAATAACCACGTTATTTAATCTGGGAGACTTAGTGAAAAAGCGTTTGAGAACGGTCGCTTTGCCTCCAATCTGAGCATAGTAGAGCGCAGGGAGTTCAAGGACACCGGATTCTGTTCTCGCCGTGATTTGGGCATTCATGTACAATGTCTGCATCGAACCGAGAAAATCCTCATTAGTAATAATTATAGGTCTATTAACTATCAGACCACTAATATTATTACCTTCAAAGCTACTCTCAATTAACGCGCCATAAACCTGATTGTAGTTAGGTTCAGCAGGAAGCTCCCCAATTGTTAAATCCTCAGTGTTACAGTTGTTGAACGACTCAGATATATGTGAAATGTTAGTCGGAATATATAAAATAGGTATTTTGACACCATTAAAACTACCGCGAATATCGAGCGACTCAGTACCTTCCTTCAAGGTAAAATGTGCTATATTGGGACAGTTATTGAAAGTGTTATATATGCCGGTAACTCCAGCAGGTATATCTATATCAGTCAGGCCGTGTAAATCATTAAAACCTGAGACGGTGACGACCTTATAGTTAACACCTTGAAATTCTATCGTTTCCGGTATTATAACACGACCATAGTCGAAGTTTTCAATAGGGCGAACATAGCAGTAGGGCTCAGCACCATCATACAACTCACATTGAAAGCAAGATATAATCTCTGTTTGTTGGGCGTGTAATGAAAGCCCAACAAGATTGCACAAAAGAAGCGCAAATAAAACAACATTGAATCTTTTCATCAGACAAAAATAAGAGTTTAATTTTTGCAAAGTTATTGAATATTTCTATCCAAAAGAAATTTTTTACGCCTTTTTTTACCCCGAAAACACGGCTCTTTCATTTAAAAATACTTGACAGATTTGAAAAAGCCTCTATTTT
>CAYVTB010000042.1:0-13919 GCA_964454365.1 uncultured Bacteroides sp.
CTCTTACAATCAACGGATAATGTTTAATCCGTCCAACTTTTGGGGTGCACTTCAGAGCGAGTGTGGGGGAGTAGGAAGTAAAATGAATAGAGTCTCGGAGAGACGATGTTGTGATGTTACGATATCGTCTCTCCGAGACTCCATTGTAGGATAGTCACTATCCCCACACTCGTTCTCTGCGTTCACTTCGTGTGGGGTTTACAATGACACCGCCTCTCCGAGGCGTCCCGGTGTTGAATTGGCGGCCTTCGGGCGCCTGACTTTATGGGCCTACATGAGACCCCGAGCGCCTTCGCTTCACTTCGGCGATCGGGGCTATTCAAGTTCGGCGACCGCTGCGCGGGCGCCCGGGCTTTGATGAATGGGGGTTGCTGCTCGTGAATATTTGTTAAAAAGTTGCAAAAAGTTTTGCTTATTCGGTTAATTGTGTTTACCTTTGGGCACCGAAATAGTGTCCGCACTCTGTTTCGGGTCGTATACTAACACCTTGAATTCTTAGAAAAAATAGAATACTAACTAACTTAATTTATTAACCTAAAAATCTTTAACATGAATCTTTCTTTACGCAATCTCGCAATGGGAGCTGCTCTCGCAGTATCCTCCGTTGCCTTTGCACAGGAGATGCCTTTCACTGTTACGGAGAATTACAACCGTCTGATGACCGGTGCCGATTTCGGTATCGCAGCACTCGGTGGTGATATCCGCACAGCTACCGGCGTTAAGGGTAAATCTTATGCCGTCAACAAGGCTACCGGCGTGATTTACGCTATCGATGGTACCTCGGTTGTTGAGTATGCAACAGTAGAAGCCCTTCGCGATGGTAATGCCCTTAACATCGGCATCACCTCTGACGACGCAGGTAACCTTCTCGTTTCTTATGCTGACGGCGATTTCTGGGCAGGCAACCTCAAGGGTGTAGCTATTGTTCCCGCCGACGGCAGCGACGTTGTCTATGTTGACGAGCTCGAAATGCCCGAAGGTTGGGCAGCAGGCCGTACCGACCTCTTTGGTCGTATCGTAGGTGATATGCTCAGCGAAGACGGTGCATACTTCTACCTCACCGGCAACAAATCCGGTAATGTAGTAGCTTGCTACTGGATCAGCGAAGGTTACTTCGAACCCCAGGAATACACCAGCAACGAGTATACCACTGCTTGCTCCAATACTTCATATGCAACTCCTCTGTTTAATACAGTAGCTGAACAGGCCGATGTTGATCCCGTTTATGACGGTGGTGTCTTCATGCCCTGGAATGCTTATGGTCCTGAAATGCTTGTTGAAGGTGCATGCGTAACCCTGCCCCGCGCAGAAGGTCTTGCTTACTCAGCAGTCCCCGGTGGTGACGTTATCAACTACGAAGGTCACCTCTACTATGCTATTCCTTACACCACAGTTTCCGGCAAGCGCTCGGGTGACTTCGTGATCACCGACGAAACCGGTGCTGTCCTCTTCAAGACAACCAACGGCGAAGAAGGCGGTATCATGGCCGACCTCGTTAACACCGGTTCGTTCATCAACGGTGGTGGTCTCTACATCCACCCCGTTGCAGGTACTACCGGTATCTTCGAACTCTACTGGTGGGGTGGTTTCAACCAGGGTGCAGTTTGCGCTTCTTACACCATCACCTTCCCCCAGGAACCCGTTGTTGAAGCTCCCTTCAACGTTACCAATATCTTCAACCGTCTTGTGACCGGTGCCGATTTCGGTATCGCAGCACTCGGTGGTGATATCCGCACAGCTACCGGCGTTAAGGGTAAATCTTATGCCGTCAACAAGGCTACCGGCGTGATTTACGCTATCGATGGTACCTCGGTTGTTGAGTATGCAACAGTAGAAGCCCTTCGCGATGGTAATGCCCTTAACATCGGCATCACCTCTGACGACGCAGGTAACCTTCTCGTTTCTTATGCTGACGGCGATTTCTGGGCAGGCAACCTCAAGGGTGTAGCTATTGTTCCCGCCGACGGCAGCGACGTTGTCTATGTTGACGAGCTCGAAATGCCCGAAGGTTGGGCAGCAGGCCGTACCGACCTCTTTGGTCGTATCGTAGGTGATATGCTCAGCGAAGACGGTGCATACTTCTACCTCACCGGCAACAAATCCGGTAATGTAGTAGCTTGCTACTGGATCAGCGAAGGTTACTTCGAACCCCAGGAATACACCAGCAACGAGTATACCACTGCTTGCTCCAATACTTCATATGCAACTCCTCTGTTTAATACAGTAGCTGAACAGGCCGATGTTGATCCCGTTTATGACGGTGGTGTCTTCATGCCCTGGAATGCTTATGGTCCTGAAATGCTTGTTGAAGGTGCATGCGTAACCCTGCCCCGCGCAGAAGGTCTTGCTTACTCAGCAGTCCCCGGTGGTGACGTTATCAACTACGAAGGTCACCTCTACTATGCTATTCCTTACACCACAGTTTCCGGCAAGCGCTCGGGTGACTTCGTGATCACCGACGAAACCGGTGCTGTTCTTTTCAAGACAACCAACGGTGAAGAAGGCGGTCTCATGGCTGACCTCGTTAACACAGGTTCGTTCATCAACGGTGGCGGTCTCTACATCCACCCGCTCGAAGGTGCTACCGGCATCTACGAACTCTACTGGTGGGGTGGCTTCAACCAGGGTGCTGTTTGCGCAGCTTATGAAATCGAATTCCCCAACGCTGTTCGTCCCATCATTCCTCCCGAACCCGCAGAACCCACTCGCAACGCATTTGCATATGCAGTTGAAGGTACTCAGGACGGTACTGTTGTAAACATCTCTTACAAGGCTACCGCTGCTGCTCTCGAAGCTGTCCTCGTCCTGACCGACCAGGTAAATGCCGAGAACGTATTTGAATATGATCTCCCCGCTCCCAAGGTAGGTGTTAACGAAGTTGCTTTCGCAATTCCCGAAGACCTCCCCGGCGGCAAGTACAACTGGGCTGTTCAGCTCTCCAGCGCCAACAACGAAACCGACGCTCCCGCTGTCGTTCTCGAGAAGGTTGGTGATACCTCTGTTACCTGGGGCCGCGGTGGTCTCGTAACCATCACCGATGCAGCTTACGCTTCTTACGGCTACACCGTAATCGCTAACTCTCGTGGCCTCGGTCTCGACGTTTACAATCCCGAAGGTGAATTCGTAGGCAACTACAAGCCCGAATTCCCCGGCGCAGTCGGTAACTCTTGCCCCCTCCGTGGCGACCAGCGCTTCGGTAAGGCTGTCTTCGCTTCTTGGGGTGATCCCAACAGCGGTCTCTACGAATTCGATCCCCTGAACCCCGAAGCAGGCGTTAAGCAGCTTGTAGAAGGCGACCGCGACAGCAAGGGTATCTTCACTTACAACGGTGTTCAGACCGTAAGCTCAACTCCTTGTGTTGCCTTCGTAGGTAAGGGTGAAGAAACCATGATGTGGACATTCGACGAAGATATCTACAAAAACACTATCGTAGGTTATCCCATCGGCAATGCTGAAACTGTAACTATCCCCGCAAGCATCGTTTGCAACGTTGAAACTACAGGTTGGAACTCGGCTGCTGCAATGCTCAACAATGCAGTTTGCTTCGAACCCGCTCCCAACGGTCTCTTCTCTGCACAGAACCGTGCTAACGGTATGGATCAGGGTACTCCCGCATTCATCTACATGGACAACAACGGCGAACTCATCGCCAAGGCTGCCGACCTGATGGAAGACGCTAACTACGAGCTTCCCTCTTGCAACGGCGCAGTTGCTCTCTCTGTTGACGGTAACATCCTCGCTGTAGGTTCTTACAATGGCGTTCACTTCTTCGCTGTAACCTGGGAAGATGGCGAACCCGTCCTCGATCACATCGGTGACGTTGAAATCGCTACCACCACCAAGTGGTCACAGGCCAAGTTCGACGCAGGTAACAACCTCCACATCGCAGGTGTTAACACCAGCGATTACACCCAGCAGTTCTATGCAGTTATCACTCTGCCTATCGTAAGCGTAGCTACTACCGCTGCTCCCGCTGAAAACGTTATCAACAACGCCAGCGGTGTTGAAGCTGTAGAAGTTGAAGCTGCTGAAGCAGTTTACTACAACCTCAACGGTGTACGCGTAGCCGCTGACCAGCTCACCCCCGGCATCTATGTCAAGGTAGCAGGTACCAAGGCCACCAAAGTTGTTGTTAAGTAATTAACTCCAACCACATAATTAAGAGCGGCAGCCCCCGGGCTGCCGCTCATTTTTTATACGGGACTTTGTCGGGCGCCAAATTTTGACTACCTTTGCCGCTATGATGAAAGCACTTGATTTCAGGGTAGGGAACGGCTATGACGTTCACCGCCTCGTAGAAGGACGCCGCTGCATCGTGTGTGGCGTCGATATTCCCAACAAGCTCGGCCTGCTGGGCCACAGCGACGCCGACGTCGCCCTCCACGCGCTGAGCGACGCGCTGCTCGGCGCCGCCGCCCTGGGCGATATCGGGCGACATTTTCCCGACACTGACGACCGCTGGAAGGGAGCCGACTCGCGTGCCCTGCTGCGCGCTGTCGTGGGCAAGCTCGCCGAAGCCGGCTGGGCTCCCGGCAATGTTGATATAACCATCATTGCCCAGCAGCCTCGCATGGCGCCCCATATCGAGACGATGCGGGCCAATGTAGCCGCAGACCTTGGCCTGGAGCTCGATTGCGTCTCAGTCAAGGCCACCACGACCGAGCACCTCGGTTTCACGGGCCGCTCGGAGGGCATCGCTGCCCAGGCCACTGCTCTTATCACAAGAATTTCAGAGCCCGACGCCGCGAAATGAGCACGCTCTATATAACAGATCTTGACGGCACGTTTCTGGGCAACGATGCGCGGGTCAGCGAGAAGTCAGCCGAGATCGTGAGCGACCTCAGCCGTCGCGGTGCCCTCATTTCCGTTGCTACCGCGCGTACTCCGGCGACTGTCGTGCCCCTGATGGCCGATACATTCACGGCCGCTCCCATGGTGGTGATGACCGGCGCGGGGACGTGGGACCGTGCTGCAGGCCGCTTTGAGAACATCACGACCCTGTCGCCCGCCGAGGCGCGGGCTATCATGAGCGGCTTTGAAGGCACGGGCGTGCATCCATTCTGCTACACCCTCGGCAAAGAATGTCTGCTCGAGGTCTATCATGCCGCGCCCCGGCTATCGGAGCCCGAGCGGCAGTTTGTCAACGAGCGTGCAGGCCTTGTCCTGAAACACTTCAACCTGGGAACTCCCGCGCCCGAGGCAGCTCTTGATTCGATGGTGCTGGCCTTCGCCATGGGGCCGCGCGACGCTATCGTCGAGGTGGCCCGCCGCTTGAGCGCCACCACTTCGTGCTACGTTTCCTATTATAAAGACACTTATACTCCCGACCTGTGGCTGCTGGAAGTCTTTGCCGGCGGCGTTTCCAAGGCCTCGGGCGTGACTGCGCTGGCACGTCGCCTGGGGGCGACCCGCGTGGTGGCCTTCGGCGACAATCTCAATGATATACCGATGCTGCGGGCAGCCGACGTGGCTGTCGCTGTCGGCAACGCGCTCGACGACGTGAAGGCCGTGGCCGACGTGGTCATCGGCGACAACAGCACCGACGCTGTCGCCCGATATATTAAAAAAGACTTTGAATCCTCGCTCTGAGGCAACCACATAAACCTCCCGATACCATGGAAGAAAAAAAGCTGTTTCTGCTCGACGCCTATGCGCTTATCTACCGGGCCTACTATGCTCTTATCCGCTCGCCGCGCTTCACGGTCGGCGGCCTGAACACCTCGGCCATCTTCGGCTTCTGCAACACGCTCGAGGAAGTGCTCCGCAAGGAGAATCCCGGTTATATTGCGGTGTGCTTCGATCCCAAGGGCGGCCACACCTTCCGTCACGACGCTTATCCCGAGTACAAGGCGCAGCGCGACAAGCAGCCCGAGGATATTACGCTGGCAATCCCCTATATCAAGCGCATCCTCGCCGCCTACCGAATCCCGGTGATTGAGATTGAGAACTATGAGGCCGACGATGTTATCGGTACCCTGGCGCTCAGGGCCCAGGCCGAGGGCTTCGACACTTACATGATGACCCCCGACAAGGACTACGGTCAGCTCGTGAGTCCCCACATCTTCCAGTACCGCCCCTCGCTGCGCGGCCAGGGCTTCGAGGTGCGCGGTCCCGAGCAGGTCTGCGAGCGCTACGGCATCAATGAGCCTTCCCAGGTCATCGACCTGCTGGCTCTCGAAGGCGACGCGAGCGACAATGTCCCCGGTTGTCCCGGGGTAGGGGAGAAGACTGCCTCAAAGCTCATCGCTGAATGGGGCTCGGTTGAGAATCTTCTTGAACATACCGGAGAAATCAAGGGGGCTCTCGGACGCAAGATCGCCAACAATGCCGAGCAGATACGCTTTTCCAAATTCCTTGTAACGATAAAGACCGACGTGCCGGTAGATACCCGGCCCGAGGACCTGCGCCGCAACGAGCCCGACGTGGCCGAGCTGGCGCGCATTTTTGACGAACTCGAGTTCAAGACCCTCGCCGCCCGCCTGGGACTGCGAGGTACAGACAATACAGCTCCTGCGGCTGCCGCCGGGACCCCGGCCGGACTTTTCGATAACCTCGAAGAAGTTGCCGCTCCCGAAGTCAAGACGGTCGAGACCAAGGTAGATATTCTCGAAGACCCTGCGGCTGTGGCAAGCTTCCTACAGGCGGCATCGGGCTGCGAGACCGTCGGACTTGCGGCAATAACAGTCGGAGAAGAAGCCATGACCGCCACGCTCGAGGGTATCGCCGTGGCCTGTGACAAAGGCACGGCCTACCTGCCCGCGCCCGTGTTTCCCGATGCAGTCGCCGCGTGGCTCGAACTGCTCGAGCCGCTGATGTCGTCGCCGGCCATCATCGCCTGCCACGACGTGAAGCGGCTGATGGTGATGCTCGGTCGCCGGGGCGTGGAATGGACAGCGCCCTATTTCGACACATCCGTGGCCCATTATCTGCTCGCGCCGGAGGCCCAGCACGACCTGCCGACCGTGGCCGTCTCCATGTTGCAGCGACGCCTGTCGGACTATGACCTGTCGGCCACCGAGCGCCGCAAGCAACACTACAACACGCCCGAGGCAGCTGCCGCCGTCGCCGCCGAGCGCGCCGTGGCATCCCGCGACCTTCGCGCGCCCCTGCTTGCCAGGCTCGCCGAGCAGGAGTTGCTCGCGCTCTACAACGACATCGAGGCGCCGTTTATTCCCGTGCTCGCGGCGATGGAGTGCGTTGGCGTGCGTATAGACGTTGCCGAGCTCGCCGCCATGTCGCGCAAGCTCACGTCCCGCGTGGCATTGCTCGAGCAGCAGGTTTACGACATGGCCGGGATGAGCTTCAATATCGGATCGCCGATGCAGGTTGGGCAGGTGCTCTTTGACAAGCTCAAGATCGACCCCAACGCCAAGAAGACCAAGCGCGGCTTCTACTCGACTACCGAGGAAATCCTTGAAAAACTCGCGCCGGCCCATCCTATCGTGGGGCTGATACTTGAAATCCGCGGCCTGCGCAAGCTGCTTACGACCTATGTCGACGCCCTGCCGACGCTGATCAATCCCGAGACAGGCAAGATACACACGACCTTCAACCAGATCGTGACCGCCACGGGACGTATCTCCTCGACCAATCCCAATCTGCAGAATATCCCCGTGCGCACCGAGGAAGGCCGCGAGATACGCCGCGCCTTTGTCGCCGACGACGGCTGCCTCATCTTCTCGGCGGATTATTCCCAGATCGAGCTGCGCCTCATTGCCGACATCAGCGGCGATCCCGGTATGGTGGAGGCCTTCAATGCCGGCGAGGACATCCATCGCTCCACGGCGGCCCGCATCTATCATGAGACACCCGCCGAGGTGACCGACGAGCAGCGCCGCAACGCCAAGACGGCCAACTTCGGCATCATCTACGGCATCTCGGCCTTCGGCCTGTCGGAAAGACTCGGAATCCCCCGAGGAGAGGCCCGCGAGCTCATCGACAATTATCTCGCCACCTATCCGCTGGTGAAGAAATATATGGATGACTCTATCGCCAAGGCGCGCGACAACGGTTATGTGATGACTATTCACGGCCGAAAGCGCTTCCTGCCGGAAATCAACTCTCGAAATGCGGCTCTGCGCGGCTATGCCGAGCGCAACGCCATCAACGCGCCGCTCCAGGGATCGGCAGCCGACATCATAAAGATAGCGATGATTGCCATTGACGGCGAGATCAAGCGTCGCGGCCTGCGCTCGCGCATGATCATGCAGGTCCACGACGAACTTATCTTCAACGTCGTCCCCGAGGAACTTGCCGAGCTGCAGCAGATGGTTATCGAGAACATGGAGCACGCCTACCGTGGCCGCGTCACCCTCGAGGTATCGGGCGGAACGGGTAAAAACTGGCTGGAGGCACACTGATGAAAGAAAAAAGGCAGACTTTTAAACCTTTTTTCACAAAAATTGTCATTAATATATATTCATCAAAACTGACCTACAAGTGACACATCAAGATACCCCCGCCTCAAACCCCGTTTCCACGCAGCCCGGTACTGCCGACAGCACACCATCACAGGAAATCATCAATCCGTCGCACGAGCCCGGCCGCTTCGTGTGGCTCGCGATCGTTTCTATAGTATTGACCGTTCTATCATGGATCGGCGCCGGCTACAGCGCGTGGGCCGGTATCGGCCTTGCGGTCGCCGCTATTGTCGCCGGAGCTTTCGCGCTCAAGAGCCGCCGCCACGGTGTGCGCAACACGGCCATCACCTCGATCATCGCGGCGACGGTGCTGCTCGTGGTGATCGTGGCGTTCATTATAGTAATATATGTGGGATTGAAGTCGATTTAACCCGCGGCTTCATTGTTTTCCGAGTAATCTGGGTCGCAGGCGCGCCGTGCGTTCCAGCGACTGCCCGTGTTTCCACTCTGCGATGCGTGCCTCGTGACCGCTGAGCAGGATGTCCGGCACTTTCCAACCTTTATATTCGGCAGGCCGCGTGTAGACGGGCGGCTCCAGCAGGTTGTCCTGGAATGAATCGCTCAGGGCGCTCTGCTCGTCGCCGATTGCGCCGGGTATTAGTCTCACGACTGCGTCGGCGATGACGGCGGCCGGCAGCTCGCCCCCGGTGAGGACATAGTCGCCGATAGAGATTTCTTTTGTAATAAGATGTTCGCGTATGCGATAGTCTATCCCTTTATAGTGGCCGCAGAGGATAATGATGTTGTCGAGCATCGAGAGGCTGTTGGCCATCGGCTGGGTGAGAATTTCGCCGTCGGGGGCGGTGAAAATCACCTCGTCATAGCGGCGCTGCTCCTTGAGGGCGGATATGCAGCGGTCGACAGGCTCGATCTGCATCACCATTCCCGCATCGCCGCCGAAAGGATAGTCGTCGACCTTGCGGTGCTTGTTGGTCGTGTAGTCGCGCAGGTTGTGGACCACTATTTCAACCAGTCCCTTGTCCTGTGCCCGCTTGAGAATCGAGCATCCGAGGGGGGATTCAAGCATTTCCGGGAGGACGGATATAATATCTATGCGCATCTTACGTTAGAAGTTTGTTTTCGGTACAAAGGTAGCAAAAAAGCCCGGTGTGTGCAAGCCGGGCGTTGGTGTGAAAAATCAGGGTCAAAGTTAACTTAAAAAATATATAGGTTGGCAAATATTTGTTAATTAACATTTGCAAATGGGGGTTTGTATAGAAAAAAGGACTAAATTTGTCTTTTGTAATGGAGGCTCTATGCCCTTTTGCAAGACCTTAAATCATTTTTTACATAATAAAAACTAATCATTTGATCAATTTAAACCTTGAATACCAACTAATAAAGTAATTATGAAAAAACAGCTATTTTTACTGTTATTTTCCCTCTGCGCGATAGTCGGCCAAGCCCGTGTCGTGACAGGAACAGTTACCCAGGCTGAAGACGGCGAGCCCGTCATCGGCGCCTCGGTTGTCGTAAAAGGCATCGCCGGAGGTGTAGTAACTGATTTTGATGGAAAATATTCAATTGACGTGCCGAACGACAAGGCGGTCCTTACCTTCTCGTTTGTCGGCATGAAACCCGTAACGGAGACCGTCGGTAGCCGCAGCGTTATCGACGTGGTCATGGACAACGACACCGAGCTTCTTGACGAAGTTGTCGTAACTGCCATGGGTCAGTCTCAGTCCAAATCAAAACTTAACTTCTCTGTGCAGGAGCTTAAGAGCGACGACGTCGTTGCCGGCCAGTCGAGCAACTTTGTAAACACCCTCCAGGGTAAGGTTGCCGGTGTGCAGGTTTCGATGGCAGGTGGTTCGCCTAACTCGGCTTCACAGATTGTGATCCGCGCCATCTCATCTATTAACAGTGCTCAGAGCAACGAACCTCTGTTCGTAATCGACGGTATGCCCGTCCGCGGCGGTGCTTCGTCAATCGGCGATATCAACGCAAACGATATCGAATCGATGTCAGTGCTCAAGGGTGCTGCTGCATCGGCCCTCTACGGCCAGGAAGGTGCCAACGGCGTTATCCTCATCACCACCAAGAGCGGCAAGGACGGTAAAGTGTCCGTAACTGTCAACGGTGGCTGGGAATTCTCGCGCGTAGCAAACAAGCCCAAACTGCAGACCGAGTTCATCGGCGGTAGCAATGGCTTCTACATCGCTAACAGCGGTGGTGGCTGGGGTCCCCGTCTCAATCCCGAGGTTGGCGACCAGTACTATGACAACTTAGGTGAATTCCTCGGCACAGGCTTCATGCAGAAGTATGACGTTTCCGTTTCCGGCGGTAACGATCTCTTCTCGGCTTATGCTTCGGCCAACTTCATGGACAACCAGGGTGTCGTTCCTCACGACTACAAGAAGCGCCTCGGTTTCTTCGTGAAAGGTGAATTCAATCCCTCCAACACCGTTAAGATCATGATGTCGGCCAACTATGTCGACAACAACTCTCGCGGTTTCGGTAACTCGATGTCTACCGTTTACGGCTGGGCTATCAACCGCAACATGGCCGACTACGTTCTGCCCAACGGTCTCCCCAACTGGGGCTGCCGCTACGACGACTGGGATATCCTCACCGACCAGCAGCGCCTGAGCGCCGGTCTTTCTCCCTACTACAGCCGCTACATGGACGGCTCGAAGACCGAGAGCCAGCGTGTGATCATCAACTCGATGCTCCGTTGGGAACCCATCAAGAACCTTTCGTTCACCGGCAAGTTTGCCTACGATAAGGGATGGAGCACCTACAACTCCTGGACCGTTCCCCGTTATGCTCAGGATGAATTCAGCTTCGACGACAAGACCGGTCTGTCAGCTGACGGTTCAGCTTCGATCAATGACTGGTATGGCCGCATGGGTAGCTACAACTTCGACACCTCACGCAGCCAGCGTCTCACCGCCCAGGCTCTTGTAAATTATGTATGGGACATCAACGAAGATTGGAACCTCAACTTCTTTGTCGGTGGTGAATATACCGAAACTCAGGGTCTCAGTGGTTCATTCGGTGGCGAACACTTCGTCCTCGAAGGTGACTTCTACTCGTTCAACAACCTTGATCCCGACCGCTTCACACTCAACAATAACTCTATGAGCCGCTCGAAGCGTAACAAGTACGGCTACTTCGGTGAAATCCGCATGGACTTCCGCAGCATCATCCAGCTGTCTGTAACCGGCCGTCTTGACGGTTCTTCATCATTCCGTCAGATGGACAAGCCTCACTACTTCTATCCTTCGTTCACCGGCGGTGTCATCTTCTCGGAACTTTTCCACATCAACAGCCCCGTATTCTCTTACGGTAAGATCCGCGGTAACTACGCTAAGGTAGGTAAGGACGCTCCCGCCAACCAGTTCAGCAACTACTACAAGCAGTGGCTTACCATTCCTGACCCCGGTTTTGCAGTTAACCCCGGTATGTCTCACGCTATCACTCTCGAACCTGAGATGACCTCAACCTGGGAACTTGGTGCCGACCTGCGCTTTTTCCAGAACCGCACCCGTCTTGATGTAGCTTACTACAACACCCGCGTAGACAACCAGATCGTTATCGTCCGCGTATCGCCTACATCAGGTACCATCCTTCAGACCCGTAACGAAGGTTCTATCGAGAACCAGGGTATTGAAGCAACCCTCAACCAGGACATTATCACGACCCGCGACTTCCAGTGGACCGCAACTCTTAACTTCTCGATGAACCGCGGTAAGGTCGTAAGTCTTCCCGATGATACCGAGCACTTTGCCGACGGTACCAACCAGTACAGCGATATCTTCACCACTTGCTTCCTCGGCAAGGCAACCACCTGTCTGTTAGGTACTGATTACCTCCGCAACGAGAATAACGAAATCCTTATTGATGAGAACGGTTATCCCCGCATCTCTCCTGAAAAGTACAACTATCTCGGTAACCGCGAGCCCGACTGCCTCATCGGTCTCGGTTCTACCTTCACCTGGAAAGACCTCTCGCTGTCGTTCCTCCTCGACGGTCGCGTAGGCGGTAAGGTAGCAAACATCACCGGTCGCTCACTGATGAGCAACGGTATGAGCCAGTACATCGCTAAGTATCGCAACCATAAGGTATTGTTCAATGGCGTTGTAGAACAGCCCGACGGTACATATGTTCCCAACACTAATGCCGTTATCCTCGATTCTCAGACATTTAACAATTATATCTACCAGGCCGCAAGTAACTTTGTGGAAGATGGTTCTTATCTGCGTCTGAGCTATGTAACTGTAAGCTATGACTTCACCAACCTTATGAAGAAGCTCGGCTCGGGTAATCCTGTCAAGGGCCTGCGCGCCTCGTTCACCGGCCGCAACCTCTTCCTGCTCTCCAAGTATAGCGGTTGTGATCCCCAGGTTATGCCTGCCGCAGTTAACGGTACCGGTGCAATGGGTGTTGATACCTACAGCGTTCCCTCACTGCGTAGCTTTAACTTCAATGTTACTGTAAACTTCTAATTGAGCTAACCAATCATGAAATTCAATAAATTCACTAAAATAAAGGGAATTACGCTTGGTATCCTTGCCGGTATGGCTCTTTCGGGCTGTAACGACATCCTTGACGATAACGTCAATATTGACCAGGCGCACTCCAATACCTGCGACCTTGCTATTGCTCCGGTAATCTTCTTTGCCCAGCAGGAAGTGTATGATCATGCCGAATACGGTATCTATCTCTCGCAGTGTCTTACCACCATGGGTAAGAATCAGCGTGGTGACCGCACATATAAATATGGTTGGGGTAACTTCCTCAACATGCAGCGTCATCCCCAGTGGCGTCGTCACTTCTATGATGTAGGCGTTAACGCTTTCGAGTTAATTAACAACTCTCGTGCCATCAGCTCGCCCAACTACGAGCTCATTGCACGTGCCCTCTTGCTGATGTCAACTCAGCTGACTACTGATGCGTTTGGTGACATGCCCCGTACCGAAGCCTATCAGAGCAACTCACCTCACTATGACACTCAGGCTTCAATTTATGCCTGGATGTTTGACGAGGCTGAAGAGCTGATCAAGATGTTCGATAACAAGGAACTGACTGAAAATCCTGAGAACCGTCAGATCGACCAGAGCCGCGACCGCATCTACGCCGGCGATCTCAGCAAGTGGAAAGGTCTTGTACTTGCTGTGAAAGCACGTCTGCTTCTCCGAAATCTCCCCAACATCGACCGCTCAGCCGCTACCTGTAACGCGATCATCGCTGCTGCCGATGCTGCTATCGATTGCTGGCGCTCGGGCAGCCTCCTCTACGGTCCTTGGTTCGGTAACGAGCCCCGTTACAACTTTGACGGCGGTTCTGACGGCCAGAACGCAGTTTGGGGCCCCGGTGCACCTCGTTTCGATACATGGCAGTCCTACGGTAACGACTTTGAAAAAGAGAATACCGTTCCCTCCAAGTTCTTTATGCATGACCTGCTCGGTATTGTAAATCCCGGCAATGAAATGAAGCAGGGTAAGTGGGATGCCAAGCTCGGCTTTGGTGCAGACCCCCGTCTCGAGCTCCTCTTCA
>CAYVTB010000043.1:0-13686 GCA_964454365.1 uncultured Bacteroides sp.
CCCGTTGCTTGCCGGCGCGGGATTTTTTGATTACTTTTGCAGAAAAGTAATTTTGTTATGATTGATTCAGTGTTGCAATATATTGACAGTTGGCTGCCGGCGGGGTGTCCCGGATGGGCAAGCGATCTTTTCTACACTGCGCTTATCGCTCCCGTCGCTATATTGACTTATTTCCTGGCCAAGTGGCTGCTCGTGGCGGTGGAAAAAGTGGTGTCGCGCAGTGCAACGGAGTGGGACGACGACCTTCTCAACAATTCGATGCTGCGCGCGCTGGCGATGCTGGCGCCGGCGCTCTCGGTCAACGCCCTGCTGCCGCGTGTCTTTGACGACACGCCGGGCCTCCATTCCTGGATCAAGATACTGACGTCGATTTATATTCTGTGGACCATCGTGCGCATAGTCACGATTTTCCTCAACAATCTCTACAACGGCCTGGCCCGGCGCGAGAACACGCGTCCCTATGCCATCAAGGGCATTTTCCAGATGCTCAAGCTTGTGGCTATAGGGCTCGGTATCATCATCTGCCTGAGTATCATCATCCAACGACAGCCGACCGCCATTCTGACTGCCATCGGCGCCTCGGCGGCCGTGCTGATGTTGGTGTTCAAGGACACGATTCTGGGCCTGGTTGCATCCATTCAGCTGTCGGCCAACAAGATGGTGCATCGCGGCGACTGGATCGTGGCCGACAAGCACAACGCCAACGGCGAGGTGGTGGATGTGTCGCTCACGACGGTGAAGGTGCGCAACTGGGACAATTCCATCTCAACGATTCCGCCTTATTCGCTTGTGAGCGAATCGTTCCGCAATTATCAGGCCATGGTGGAGTCGGGAGCACGCAGAATCGAGCGCTCGATCCTGATTGACCTGTCGTCCGTGAGGTACTGCACACCCGAGGAACTCAATGACCTCAAGGAGCGCGGATTTCTTGACGGCCTCGACATCGAGGACCCGGGCCGCGTTGTCAACCTGTATATCCTGAGGCGGTGGCTCGAACACTTCCTGGCCACGGACAAGCGCGTCAACACGTCGATGATTTATATGGTGCGCCAGATGGAGCCGACGGCCACGGGCCTCCCCCTGCAACTTTATTTCTTCACCCATATCACAAGCTGGAAGGCCTTCGAGCGCGTCCAGAGCGATATCATGGACCATGTCTATGCAGTGGTGAATACCTTCGGTCTCACCCTCTTCCAGTCCCCGGCCGGCACCGACCTCACCCGCCTTGCCAAGCGGTGATCAGGCCGGTATCAGCGGCGGAGGCGATGCTTGAAGTTGGAGTTGCGGGTGATTGCGGGATTGTTTGACACGGCATAGCGCAGGGCGGCTCGCTCGCCGACGAGGACACAGAGGCGCGTGGCGCGGCTCACGGCCGTGTAAAGCAGGTTGCGATAGAGCATTGGCTTGTGGGTCATGGTGATAGGAAATACCATGTAGCGCGTTTCTGAGCCTTGAAGCTTGTGGACCGTGGTAGCGTAGGCGAGCGTCAGTTCGCCCAGTTCGCCGGGGCCGTAAGTCGACGTGCGGCCGTCGGCAAAGGTCACGCAGAGGGTGCGCTGCGCGGGGTCGACCGCGGTGATGCGGCCCACCTCGCCGTTGTAAATGTCGCGTTCGCGCGAGTTGGCCGTCTGCATCACAGGGTCACCGAGCCTGAATGCGGTGGCACCGCGCATGATCTCGGTACCGTCGGGGTTGAGACGCTGCTGCAGCTCGACGTTGAGCTGACGGGCGCCGAGCGGCCCTATCTGCTGGGGTGTCACCACGAGGATATCGGCCGGGGCTATGCCTCGCTCGGCGGGAAGTTCTTCAGACACGAGGCGCAGGAGGCGGTCGCGGATGGCACCCGTGCCGGTTTCTTCAATTATTATAAAGTCGCGGGAGGGGTCGGAGGCCGGGACGCGACCCGAGCGGATGTCGCGCGAGCCGGAGGCTATCATGCTGCCCTCGGACTGGCGGTAGTTGCTGTCGAGATTGGCCACGGGTACTGCACCCGAGGCAATCATGTCGCGGAGCACGTCGCCTGCACCGATAGCAGGCAGCTGGTCGACGTCGCCCACGAGGATAATCTGAGTACCGGGCTTCACGGCATCGAGAAGGTGGTTGAAGAGCACCTGCTCCATCATCGAGCCTTCGTCGATGATGAGCGCGTCGGCCTCGATGTGACGCCGCCGGTAGCCCTCGCCCTGGCGATAGCCCAGGAGACGGTGGATGGTCGTGGCTTCATGGCCCGTGAGGGTAGTCATGCGCTTGGCCGCGCGACCCGTGGGGGCGGCGAGCACCACGCGCTTACCCTGCCGCTCGAGGGCGGCGATGATGCCGCTGAGCACGGTGGTCTTTCCCGTGCCGGGGCCTCCGGTGAGTACCATTACGGGCGAATTGACCGTGCGCAGGATGGCCTCTGACTGCTCCGGGCTATAAGGCTGGTCGGAGAGAGTGCGGGCCGGGATTGCGTCAGCGTCAAGGGCGGGGAGTTGCTTGTCCCGAAGCTCGAGAATCTTGCGGGCCCCTTCTTTCTCGGCATTGTAAAAGACGGGCAGGTAGAGGCCGCCCCGGCTCTCGACAAGCCGCCCGGAGGCGACAGTGGCGGGAATCTCGCGGGCCACGGCTTCGGGGTCGGCACCGGTGATTTCCGCTGCCCGCTCGATTGCCTGTTCAGGGGTGGCGAAAAGGTGGCCTTGCTCGGCAAAGTGCTTGACGGCGCCGACGAGCGCGCCCTGCAGACGGCGGGGGTCATCAGGGGCAATGCCCAGCGCGCGGCCGATCTTGTCGGCCGCGAAGAATGACAGCTGCCACACATCCTCGACCATCGAATAGGGGTCGGTCCTGACGACCCGCGCCGCGTCATTCTTATACTTGGAGAGGATGCGCTCGACCGACACATCGGGGAGCCCGCAGGAATAGAGGAAGACGAGCAGGTCAAGCGGCTGCCTGAGGGATTTCAAAGCTTCCGATGCAGCCAGAATCTTGGTCTCGCCGAGGCCCGGAATTTCAGCTGCGCGCGCCGGCTCCTCGGCAAGCACGCGCAGGGCATCCGCGCCGAAGCGCTCAACAAGCCTGCGGGCAAAAGCCGGACCGATGCCGGGCACCATGGAGCTTGCCAGAAAGCGCTCGACGCCCTCGGCCGCGGGCTCGAATACGTTATGATTTTCATCACTTTCCATACCGCTAAAACGCCCTCGCTGCCCGCGATGTTCACCCGCGCGGCACGGTCGCGAAAAAATTAGCCATGCACGATAAACTTCATTGACTCCCGCAAAGTTATAGTATATATACAATGAATACAAAATAGCACAGCAATGAAGTATATTTCCAATGGCCGGGGTTCACTCCCGCTGATAAGTCTCATAGCTCTCCTGTCGGTGTCGCTGACAGTAAATCTCCCGGGGCTAGCTGTATCGCCTATGCTCGGGAAGCTTTCCGATATCTTTCCGGACGCAAGCCAGCTGGAAATACAGCTTCTGACACTGTTGCCCAATCTGGTCATAATCCCTATGATCCTCATTTCGGGAAAGATCACCAGCGTGAGGAACCAGTCGGTGGTGCTCGCTACGGGCCTCGGTATCTTCCTGCTCTCGGGCGTGCTTTATCTCTTTGCCGACACGATGCCGATGCTCGTAGGGCTTGGAGCACTGTTGGGCGTCGGTTGCGGCCTGATAGTGCCGATTGCCGCCGGGCAGCTCTCTGAGTGGTTCTACGGGGCGCAGAACGCCAAGGTGCTCGGTTTCAAGTCGGGCACGTCCAACGGCATCGTGATCCTGGCAACTATTTTCGTTGGCTGGGCAGCGGGTTTCAGCTGGCACGCTTCATTCTGTGTCTATCTGGTGCCTGTGATACCGCTGTTGTTGCTGCCTTTCATGACCAATACCTTTATACGCAAGCATCTGAGGTCCGAGCCTTCAGCCACCTCCACTGACTCGAAAACTACGACGGCAAGCGCGGCTCCCGCAAGAAAGTTTGCCCATCCGGTAATGACGCTGGCCGGGGTGATTGGCCTCTACATAGCGCTGACCGCCACGTCGATGGTTTTCACCTACTACCTGCCCTTCACGATGAAGCACTACGGTCTCGACACGTCGCAGGTGGGCATCGCGACGGCCATGTTCTACGTCACGGCCATGATCGGCGGCTTCTCGCTGACGCCCTATATCAAAGCCGTGGGGCGCACGGGTCTCTATCTCTGTGTCATAATCATGGCGGCCGGCCTGCTGATGCTCGGAGTTTTTCACACGATGGGCACCTATGTCGCCGGTGTGCTGCTGATAGGTCTCGGCTACGGATTTTTCCAGCCTATCATCTATAACAAGACCACGGAAATCGCCCCGGACAAGACCTTGTCGACCAAGTATTTTTCCTACACGCTGGCAGGGAACTACGTCGCCGTGTCGGTGGTGCCGCTGATCGTGGAGTTTTTCCAGCAGATCTTTGACAACCACACGGCTGATTTTCCCTACTATCTAAGCGCGGTCGCTCTGGGTATAGTCCTGGTTATCGGACTTTTCATGCACCGCTCCTTCGTGTGGAAGACCGGGGTTCAATAATGGCTCGTGCCGTCGAAGCAGTGGGTGCAGACTTTGCACTTGGGAAGACCAATGGCCTCGATTAGCGTCTCGATGGTGTTGAACTTCAGTGACGTGAGGTTGAAGCGCTCGCGGATCTTCTCGACCATTGTATTGTACTGAGGTGTGCCGGCAGTGGCATAGAGGTCGAGATTCTTGTTGGGATCGCCCTCGAGGTCCTCGATGATGCGGCGGGTGAGCAGTTCCATGTCGCTTTTGGATGACGTGAAGCCCACATATCGGCAGCCGTAGATGAGCGGCGGGCAGGCGATGCGCATGTGCACTTCCTTGGCACCGTAGGCATAGAGCTCGCGCACGTTGTCGTTGAGCTGGGTGCCGCGCACGATTGAGTCGTCGCAGAAGAGGGCGCGCTTGCCCTTGAGGATGGCGCCGTTGGGCACGAGTTTCATCTTGGCAACAAGGTTGCGCATCGACTGGTCGGAAGGCGTGAACGAGCGCGGCCACGTCGGGGTGTACTTGCATATGCAGCGGCGGTAGGGAACGCCCTTGCCGGCGGCGTAGCCCAGGGCCATTCCGACGCCTGAATCGGGAATACCGCAAGCACAGTCGACCTCGGTGTCGTCGGTTGAGGCCATCTTGAAGCCCGAGTCAAAGCGCATTTCCTCGACGTTCTTGCCCTCGTAGGACGATGTGGGGAAGCCGTAGTAGACCCACAGGAAAGCGCAGACCTGCATCTCGTCGCCGGGAGCGCGCAGACAGGTGACGCCGTCGGCCGTGAATTCAACTATTTCGCCGGGACCGAGGTCGCGCAGCGGCTCGAAATCAAGGTTAGGGAAGGCCGTGGACTCCGAGGTGGCGGCGATGGCTCCCTCTTTTTTCCCGAGAACTATAGGTGTGCGGCCAAGTTTGTCGCGGGCAGCGATAACGGAGTGCTCGGTCAGGATCAGCATCGAGCACGATCCCTCGATCTTGTTATATACATTTTCGATGCCTTCGACAAAGGTCTTGCCGCGGTTGATCAGCAGGGCCACGAGCTCGGTCTGATTGGTCGAGCCGCTGCTGAGCTCGCCGAAGTGCACGCCCTGGTCAAGCAGCTCGCGCTCCAGGGCGTCGATGTTGTTTATCTTGGCAACCGTGACGATGGCATATTTTCCAAGATGGGAGTTGATGATTATTGGCTGGGGATCGGTATCGCTGATAACGCCGATACCCATGTCGCCCTTGAACTTGGGCAGTTCGTCTTCAAATTTTGTGCGGAAATAAGTGCTTTCCAGACTGTGGATCGAGCGGCAGAAGCGATGCTCCGCAGCATCATAAGTGGCCATACCCGCGCGGCGGGTGCCCATGTGGGAATTGTAATCAACTCCGTAGAACAGATCGGCGCGGCAGCTGTGCTTGGCGGCGACTCCAAAGAAACCTCCCATATTGGTATCTAAATTATGAAATGAGGCCACAAAATTACAAAAAAATCTCTCTCCCGTCCAAAAAAAATTCATCACCCCGCCACGCTCGGCGGAGTGATGATGATTAATCTTAGGGGGATCAGAGGAGGATGTGGTCGATGGCGGAGAGTTCTTCGGGGGTAAAGGTTAGGTTAGTGAGACAGGAGAGGGTGTCGGCGAGTTGGGCCGTGGAGCTGGAACCGACGATGACGGAGGTCACTCTCGGGTCACGCAGAAGCCATGAGAGCGACATTTGGGCGAGGGTCTGACCGCGGTGGCGGGCAATGTCGTCGAGTTTCCTGACTTTTTCGATGAGTTCGGGCGTGATCATTTCGGGGGTGAGGTTGCGGCCTCGCGAGGCACGCGTGCCCTCGGGGATGCCGTTCAGATAGCGGTTGGTGAGGATGCCTTGCTGCAGGGGCGAGAAGGCGGTGAATCCCACGCCGTTGCGGGCGGCCTGTTCCACGATTCCTTCGTTGGCCTTGTTGCGGTCGATCATGTTGTAGCGGCCCTGATAGATTAGGCAGGGCACATCGCGGGCGGCCAGGTAGTCGTAGGCCTGTTGGGAAGCCTCGTAGGGCCACTGGGATATACCGGCATAGAGTGCCTTTCCTTGCCGTACGATGTCGACAAGCGCCTGAAGGGTTTCCTCAACCGGCGTCTCCGGGTCAAAGCGGTGGCTGTAAAAAATATCTACATATTCGAGATTCATCTTGCGCAGGCTCTGGTCGAGGGATGCCATCAGGTATTTGCGCGAGCCCCAGTTGCCGTAGGGCCCGGGCCACATGTCGTGACCGGCTTTGGTGGTGATGATCATCTCGTCGCGGTAGGGACGGAAGGAGGATTGCATTATGTGGCCGAACGTTTCCTCGGCCGAGCCATAGGAGGGTCCGTAATTGTTGGCGAGGTCAAAGCAGGTGACGCCATGGTCAAATGCAAAGTGGAGCATCTCGCGGCTGCCGGCCAACGTATTGATGTCGCCGAAGTTGTGCCAGAGGCCCAATGAGATACGGGGCAGCAGGATGCCGCTCTTTCCGCAGCGTTCATACTTCATGCCGCAATCATAGCGATCGTCGGCCGCATAATAGGGAGGGTTGATCATCGGAGCTTGTTTATCAAGGTTAGAATTTAAGGTACTTGGAGTTAGGCCTGAGTTTTATCCCAGCGGTAGAGCTTGTCGCTGGGACGGATTTTGGCAGGGACCGGGATCGAGAACGCGTCGCCCTTGACGGCCTTCTCGGCCGGGTGGCAATCGACCTGGATGGACTCGACGGTTATCATCATGGCGCCGGTGGTGGGCCCGGTGATGACGATTTCGTCGCCGACATGGAGCTCGCCGGCTTCCATGACAAACTCGCCGACGCCGAGGCGCGAGAAATATTTGATGCCCTTGGCGACATAATGCTTCACGCGCGTGGCGCTGGAGCCATATTTTGACGACCACTCGCCGAGGCGCTGCCCCATGTAGTAACCATCCCAGAAGCCGCGGTTGAAGATACGGGCAAGACGCTCGTCCCAGGCAGCGATGCGCTCCTCGTTATAGGTGCCGTCGCAGATGGCTTTCAGGGCCTCGTCGTAGCACTCGACAGCAGTAGCGACATACTCAGGACCGCGGGCACGCCCCTCGATCTTGAACACGCTGACACCGGCATCGATCATCTTGTTGAGGAAATGGATGGTCTTGAGGTCCTTGGGGGACATTATATACTTGTTCTCGACATTGAGTTCGTCGCCGGTCTCGAGATCGGTCACGCGATAGCCGCGACGGCATATCTGGGTGCAGGCGCCGCGGTTGGCGCTTGAATTCATCTCGTGGAGGCTGAGGTAGCACTTGCCGCTCACGGCCATGCAGAGCGCACCGTGGCAGAACATTTCAATCTTGACAAGCTCGCCGCCGGGGCCACGCACGTCATCGCGCACGATGGCTTCGTGGATTGCAGCGACCTGTTCCATGGACAGCTCGCGGGCGAGCACAACAACGTCGGCCCACGCGGCATAGAACTTCACGGCCTCGATGTTGGAAATGTTGCATTGGGTAGAGATATGAACTTCCACTCCGCGGCTGCGGGCATAGGCGATCGTAGCGATGTCGGTAGCGATAATGGCGGTGATACCGGCCTCGGCGACAGCGTCGATGATGGACCGCATCACGGGCAGGTCGTCGTCATACATTATAGTATTGACGGTCAGGTAGGTCTTCACGCCTGCCTCGGAGCACCGCGCAGCGATCTGCCGCAGGTCGTCGAGCGTGAAATTGGCGCTCGAGCGGGAGCGCATGTTAAGGCCTTCGACGCCGAAATAGACGGCATCGGCCCCGGCGTTTATCGCCGCCGTGAGCGATTCGTAGCTCCCGACGGGAGCCATTATTTCAAAATCTTTCCTTTTCAAAGCTCTATAGTTTAAATTCAGCAGCAACTGACGCCACTATACACCAAAGCCCGACAGCCGCAGGGCTGCCAGGCAAGGCTGTTATTTTCTGTCGGTCGACCGCCGGTCTTATTCTGCAGGCGTTTCAGCTGCGGGAGCTGCAGGCTGTTCAACAGCGGGAGCAGCAACGGGTGCCTCGGGAGCGGGAGTGGCAAACTGGTTGCCGGGCAGAGCCGGAGTCTCCTTGACTTCAGAACGGATGTGTGTGCCGGTATTCGCCTTGGGCATGGTGTAGGCCGAGATAATCGACAGGAGAGCGATCAGGCCGGCCAGGGTCCAGGTGGTCTTCTCGAGGAAGCTGTTGGTCTGGCGCACACCCATCACGGAGCCGGCACCGCCAAACTGCGACGAGAGGCCGCCGCCCTTGGATTTCTGAATAAGCACGATGCCAATGAGGAGCACCGCAACAATGACGGTCAATACAATTACTACTACGTACATTTTTTATCTGTAAATGTCTTGGTTTATCAATTCTGCACCTCCTGCGGGCCCTGTGCGTGGCGCTGATTTATCATCAGCTTGCGGAGGAAGCGCAATTGGTCTGCAAAGTAAATACTTTTTTCCGGATAATTCAAATTTAAATTGCTAATTATTTCATAAGCGCGCTCATAGCGGCCCTGTTTTATGAAAATTTTAGCAAGACTCTCGCTCAGCAGTCCTTCGGAGGGAGCCTGTGGCGCCTTGGCGGGGCGCTTGGCCGGGGCCTCCTCAGGCTCGGGTGCTACGACGGCGGAGGCTACCTCTTCAACGGGATTGGAGGCCAGGAAAGCATCTATCAACGACTCCTGGCTGCCGGGCTCGGCTGTCGCGCGGGGAGCGGCGTCGGCCGTGCGGGCCAGCGTCTGGGAATAGTCGGGCACGGGATTGAAAATCATGCGCTCCAGGAGAGCGTCCTCCTCGGCCGTGCGGTGGCCGTAGGTCTCGAGGAAGGTGTCGATAGCATTCTCGGTGGCCGGTTTTTTCATTACCGGCTCGGGAGGATAAAAATTGTCAAATCCCTGCCCCGAGGGGTCAATAGCCTCGATCAGCCGCCGGCTGTCGCCGCTGAGCAAGGCCACGCGCTGCTGCAGGGCCCGTCGCTCGTCGACGCCGAGGGCTGCCCCGGCATAGCGCAGCAGCAGAGCCGCCGGCACTCCCGAAGCGGGGTAGTCGCGGCAGGCGCGCCTCAGCACGGCGATGTCATCGGCATCGAGCGCGGCTGTCCCGCCGGCGAGCTTGAGTATCACTGAGTTGAATTCATCCATTACCAATTGCCCAGGGTTGCGTTAAATATAAGGTCGACAAGCTCCTTGGAGATCTGCTGGCACAGGTCGTCCTGCACATCGGTGAGCATCAGCGAGGCATCGAAGTCGCGATAGGCCGAGAAGCTCTGGTCAATGCTGTTCTTGTCGTTTTTAGTGTCGGTATATTTTACTCTCACGGTGATGGTGAGACGTGTCTGAGAGGCAAAGGCATCCTCAGTGACGGCCTGGGGCGTAAGCTGATAGCCGGTGATCTCGCCTTCGAGCTGAAGGTCGGAGGCGCCGTCAATGGTCTGCAGGCGGGTATTGCGGGTGATATAGTCAAGGAGGGCGTTCTCAAATGTCTGCTGCAGGGGAGGATAGACCAGGGCGGCGCGGATCGGGAAATCGCTCACCGAGATCGTGCGGTAGACGTTATAGTCGATGGCCGAGCCATTGAAAGTGTAGCTCACGCATCCGCCGGCAAGCATCGCCACAGCCACGACCGTCGCGGCCAATAATCGTTTAATCCAACCCATATTCCTTGATTTTTCTATAAAGTGTTCTCTGCGAAATCTTTAACTCGTCAGCCGCAGCCTTGCGCCGGCCGCCGTTGCGCTCGAGGGCCTCGCTGATAGCGCGGCGTTCCTGCTGCTCGAGAGAGACGGCGCGGGGAGCGGCCGGCTCGCTTTCAGAGAAGTATGGAGCGTCCATGATTTCGTTGGGCTCGTTGCCGTCCTCGGTGTACTCGCTGAAAGGAGGCTCCTGCGACTCGGGCTGTCCCAGGCGGATGGCCGGGTGGACAGCTGAGGCGTCGGAGCGACCACGGCGGAAGTCACCATCGTCGCCGGGGGCTACCCCGGCACGCTTCTCGAGTTCATCGACGCGGGCCTGCAAGCGCAGGATGAGGCTGAAGAGCATGTCGCGCTCGCGCTTGTAGCTGTCGCCGTCGCTGTCGCCCAGCGTGGCGGGAGCCATGGTTGCCGAGCCGGGCGGGAGATAGTGGCGCACGGTGTCGGCCTCGACGTCGTGGCCGGCATCGAACAGGGCTATCTGCTCGACGATATTCTTGAGCTGGCGCACATTCCCGGGCCAGCGGTAGCGCAGGAGCACGGCGCGTGCCTCGTCGCTGAAAGTGATGGCCGGCAGGCGCCACTTCTCGGCGAAATCAGAGGCGAATTTTCTCGTAAGCAACAATATGTCGTTCCCGCGGTCGCGCAGCGGCGGGATGGAAATCTGCACGGTCGACAGGCGGTAGTAGAGATCTTCGCGGAAGCGGCCCTCGGCCACGGCACGCTCCATGTCAACGTTGGTGGCCGCCACTACCCTGATATTGGTTTTCTGGACGGTCGACGAGCCTACCTTGAGAAATTCGCCGGTCTCGAGCACGCGCAGCAGGCGAGCCTGGGTAGTCAGCGGGAGCTCGGCCACCTCGTCGAGGAAAATCGTGCCGCCGTCGGCCTCCTCGAAGTAGCCCTTGCGCGAGGCGACGGCCCCGGTAAACGATCCCTTCTCGTGGCCGAAAAGCTCGGAATCGATTGTGCCCTCGGGAATAGCGCCGCAGTTGACGGCTATGTATTTGGCATGCTTGCGGGGGCTGTAGGCGTGGATAAGCTTGGGAAAGAATTCCTTGCCCGTGCCGCTCTCGCCGGTAACGAGCACCGACAGGTCGATGGGCGCCACGCGCAGGGTGCGCTCGATGGCGGCGATCAGCGCCGGAGCGTTGCCCACGATTCCCAGCCGCTGCTTGGCCTGCTGAACTTCGTTATTTACCTGTGGTAACCGGTTCATTTGTTCTTGCGCAGTTCATAAGTGCTCGACTTGAGGAAGTCGGCAAATTCTTCAATCGAGCCCTGGTGTTTCATCTGTTCCTCGACGCTGATGGGGTCGCCCACGCTCACATGGATGGTCGTGTTACACTTGCGCCACACCTCGGAAGGGAGCCTAAGGGTGCGCAGCTGCCAGCACACGACTCCCAGGAAGTTGAACATGAACGAGTTGCTGCCGTGGAAGTAGATGGGAATCACGGGCACCTTGAGCTGCTCGATGAGTCTCACGATCGACGGCTGCCAGGGACGGTCGACGAGCTCACCCTTCCAGTTGACCTTGGACACGGCGCCGGCGGGGAAGAAGCCTATCGGCTTGCCGCGGCGCACCTGCATGATGGCTTGCTTGATACCCTTGATCGACACGGCCTTTTTCTCGGGATCGTCGCTGGCTGTCTGGTCCACGGCGATGAAGTTGGGCCGCATGGCGGTGAGGCGGTTGAGGATCATGTTGACCATCACCTTGTACTCGGGACGGCGCGAGGCGACCATGTGGATCAGCGAGATGCCGTCCAGGGCACCGAAGGGATGGTTGGACACCGTGACAAAAGCTCCCTCGGGGAGATTGTCGAGCACCTGCTCGTTGTCGATGCGCAGCTTGATGTTGAAGTCCTCGAGAAGGAATTTCACAAATGGCGCTCCGGGATGATCGAAACCGCGCGAATGGACATCGTTCACCTTGTCGACACGCAGCCAGTGAAGGGCTTTCTCGACAAGTTTTTCATGACCCTTGAGACGGGGGACCATCTCAATGACGTCCTCGACGTCGAGGACTGTGCGCTTGACGGGCTTTTCCTCGGTCGCGCTTCCGTTATTGATATTTTCTGCCATGGTAAGTTACGATTTTTGAAATTCGGTCGGCGACATGCCGGTGAGATGTTTGAAGTATTTGCCGAAGGACGACTGGGTCGAGAAGTTGAGCGCATAGGCAACCTGCTGGATGTTCTTGCCCGAGAAGCGCAGCATGTTCTTGGCCTCCATCAGGACGAAGTCGTCGATCCAACGCGATGCCGAGCGTCCCGTCGACTCCTTCACCAGCAGCGACAGATACTTGGAAGATATAAAAAGCTTGTCGGCATAGAAGGACACCGACCGCTCCTTGATAAAATGTATATGGACCAGGCGCATGAATTCCCTCACATAGTCGTTGCGCCGGCCGGCCGGCTTGCGCTCGGTCTCGGGAAGGTCGGCGATGCGCCTGTGATAGAACTGCACCATCTGATAAAACATTGCAGCTATGAGGCTCGTGGCTATGCTCTTGCTTATCTGAGTGCCGTTGCTGTCGCGGGTGTTGAGCGCCAGCAGTTCGAAATATCTGGAAATTATGTCACATTCCTCGGGCTCGAGGAGCTTCACCGGCTCGGGACGCTGAAGCATCGGCG
This sequence comes from uncultured Bacteroides sp., assembly GCA_964454365.1. Classification (GTDB taxonomy): domain Bacteria; phylum Bacteroidota; class Bacteroidia; order Bacteroidales; family Muribaculaceae; genus CAG-873. The sequence continues at coordinate 12,815 of CAYVTB010000043.1, forward strand.
GGACGGATATAGACGACATGTTGATATTGATGTTCTGCAGGAAGGCCAAGTTGAAAAACAGCACATAAGCCGTCAGGTCATCGGGCAACTTGTCCTTGACCTGGACAAGAGTCCCGGGGAAAGCAGCGATGAACGTGTTGGGCGTCACATGATATGTCTCCAGGTTGATGTCGATATCAAATTCCGAGCCGTCACACACCATTATGATAAGCGTCCCGTTGAGTTTCAGAGGCTTGTCCTCGATCCCCAGGCTGCGGGTATCACCCTTGGTCAGCTTGCAGTAGAAGTAGGAGTCCTTGACCTCGTTGAACATATTGGCGTGATCGCGCAGGATTGACGCGTCGCTCATATTTATCACTTTTTCCATTATTTGAAATTTGAGGACAAATATACTAATTATTTAGCAAAAATTGCGCCCTTGTGGGGCGCAATTTAGTATTTTTTTCCAACTTCTGTCCTTTTTAGCCTCAGACGAGACATGCATCGAGGGCTGCTTCGATGGCGTGGCGGTCCATGTTGCGGCCGATGAAAACCAGTTTAATCATGCGGTCGCCGTAAACAGGATCCCAATCGCGGCGAATAGAAGGGTCGGCCTCCATCATTTCCTTCAGCTCGTCCTCGGGCGCGGTGGCAAACCACTGGCCGGCCTGCGTCACTTTCTTCTGGACACCGGCCTGCTCGAAGAGGAACGACATGTCTTGGTTGACATCGAAATAAAGGATACCCTTGGCACGAATCACGCTCGAAGGCCACTGCTTACCGACGAAGTAATCAAACTTGTTGAGGTCAAAGGGCTTGCGGCGATAGTAGACAAAGGTTCCGATGCCATATTCCTCGGCCTCGCCCTCCTCGTGGTCATGGTCGTGATGATG
>CAYVTB010000044.1:0-3997 GCA_964454365.1 uncultured Bacteroides sp.
AGATTCTTCCCCGCCGTATCACAGGCACTTCCCTCAAGTTCCAGCGTCGCGTGGCTCAGGCCGTAAAGCGTGCCCGTCACCTCGCTCTTCTGCCCTACGTTACCGACCTTATGAAATAACTTTAAAGCTCAAGGAACAGTTATGAAAATAATCCTCAAAGAAGACGTTCGCGGCCTTGGATACAAGGACGACGTCGTTGAAGTACGCGACGGCTACGGCCGTAACTACCTGATTCCTCAGGGCAAAGCCGTTGTTGCAACTCCTTCCGCTCTTAAAGTTCTCGCCGAGAACCAGCGTCAGCGCGCTCACAAGCTCGCCCAGATCAAGGCTGATGCCGAGGCTGCTGCAGCCGCTCTCGAAGGCGTAGCACTCACCATCGGTGCAAAGACAAGCGCCAACGGTACTATCTTCGGTTCTGTTAACGCTATTCAGATCGCCGAAGCTCTCGAAAAACTCGGTCACAACGTCGATCGCAAGCTCATCGTTCTGAAAGAAAACATCAAGGAAGTGGGCAAGTACAGCGCTACAGTTCAGTTCCACAAGGAAGTTGCTGTAGAAATTCCCTTCGAAGTTGTAGCTGAATAAATTAGCTTCCCCAAAACAAACACTATAATTCTCCAGAGAAGGCTGTGTCGTGATGACACGGCCTTTTCGTTTGTATCTCTCGCCAGGATTGATTATATTTGTAGTCTATTTTGTAAATGATGAAGCAGAAAACATTCCTACAGCAAGTAGCCGACTATTATCTGTCAAAGACAGGTAACGGTGACCTTGCCGATATCATTTTCATTCTCCCCAACAAGCGCTCGGCTATCTTTCTGAAAAGTTATATAAAGGCAGGGCTGCGTGGAGAGTTCTGCTTTATGCCCCGCTTTACAACTTTCGGAAAGTTTATTGCCAGGCGGTCCGGCCTTCGCGACGGTTCCAGAAACGACCGGCTCTTCATCCTATATCATGCCTACAGGAAGGTCCTTGCACGCCACGGGCGTGATGCGCAGACCAAGGACTTCGATAAATTCATTTTCTGGGGTGATATGATTCTGAGCGATTTCGACACGATTGATTCGTCTCTCGCCTCGGCTGAACAACTTTACCGTAATCTCCACGACCTGCGTATGATCACTGCGGATTATCTGACGGAAGAACAGAAAAGCGTCATCCGTGAAATATGGGGCGAGACAAGCATGACTGAATCGGTCGAGACATTCTGGCTGCACACCGGCCACGGAGAAGACCATTCCCAACCAATGACAAAGCGTTTCCTTGCTTTGTGGCAGATTCTCGGTGAGGTTTATGACCAATTCGTGAAGGACATGACAGAGGCCGGTATCTCCACGTCGGGTATTCAGGCGCGCCGTGCGGTCGAGGTTGTAAAGAATGAAAGCCCGGAGGTTTTGCGCCGCAACCGCTACGTCTTTGTTGGGCACAGCGATCTGTCAACCGCCGAAATACACATCATGCAACGTCTGAAAGACATCGGATCTGCCGACTTTTTCTGGGATACTGCGGGCGAAATTTTCAAGGATCGGAATCTTGCCGATGATGTTTTTGAAATCATAAAGAGGCTTGAGAAACGTTTCCCGGTGCCCGAGGATTTTTCTCTCGAACAAATCACGACAGTGCCCGATATAGAGATTGTCGGAATCTCATCTGCAGTCGGCCAGGCAAAGCATGCAGCAGGAATTATTAATGAGTGGGTTGAAGAAGGTATTATTGACCCCATGAATGCGATAGATACGGCGGTGGTACTGCCCGATCAGAAATTACTGATGCCCATGGTACTTGGTCTTCCCGAGAAAGTCAAGACACTCAATGTATCTATGACAGTACCCTACTCCTCGACAACCTTCGCGACCCTACTGCGGATAATCATTTCGCTTCAGATGAGGGCACGAAAGCGCTCGAGTGGCGAATATACATTTTTTTACAGGGATGTTCTTGAAGTGCTCCAGCATCCCCACATCAATCTTATAGCTCCCGAAGAGGCCGAACGCATCCGACGCGATATAAACCGCAAGCGTCTCTATAATATTGATGCATCTTATCTCGTAAACGCTCATTCGAGCCTCGCATATATATTTGAACCGGTGGGTAAGGAGGCCAGAGTCGAACAGGTTTACGCCTACACTGAAAGGCTCCTCCGCGGGTTGCGACGTGACATTGTGTCGAGCATCAATGCAACTGCCGAGCGAAAGTCCCACGAAATAGAAGTTCTTGGCTGCTATCGGCTGCGACTTGACGAGCTGTACGAAAACATCAGGCGCTACGATATCAAGATGCATGAATCCACGTTCTTTATCCTTTTTGAACGTATTCTTGACTCCGATATGCTCGGCCTCAACGGCACACCGTTGCGAGGTCTTCAGGTAATGGGTGTTCTCGAAACCCGTGACCTCGATTTCGAGAATATCGTGATACTCTCGATGAACGAGCGTACCTTCCCACGCCGCGACTATGTGCGCACCATGATTCCCAATAATCTGCGCCGCGGTTACGGACTACCTCCTATTGAGCGCACAGAAGGTTATTATGCCTATTACTTTTTCCGCGCGATCAGTCGTGCCCGTCGCGTGAGGCTTTTGTATGACTCGCGACCCGGAAACCGTGGCGGTGGAGAAATATCGCGCTATCTTTCACAGCTCATTTATCTTCACGACCGTGGGAATATCAGTCATCTGACCGCCGAGATGGGAGGCCTCCAACCGGCAGCCCGCGAAATTGAGATAATCAAGTCGCCCCGTGTTATGGACGAGCTCAGGCCATTCCTCGAGGAAGGTGGCCTTAACATCTCTGCATCGTCGCTGAAGTCCTACATGAAATGTCCCCTGTCCTTCTATCTTACATATGTCAAGGGCCTGCGCGAGGACGAAGAACCTGAAGGATATATAACACCGGCACAGCAAGGCAACATCCTCCACCTGTCCATGAAGCAGTTGTATGAGCCGTGGGAAGGGAAACGCGTCGATGCCGCCGTCATCGATTCAATCCTTGATGGCGACAGGATTGAGCGCGTGGTAATGAAAAATCTTTATAAAGAGGCGTTCAACAGCGACAAGGTCCCCGCGCAAAGTAATCAGACGTTTGAAGCCGAGCTCAACGGTGCAATCATTGCACGCCAGGTCAGGATGTTACTTGAGGCCGAGAAAGAATGTTATTGTTCCGGTGGCAGCTCCTTTGTCTGTGTCAAGGGAGAAATGGATTTTAAGAATTGCCGCTGGGAAGTTGTTCCGGGCTTAAAAATCAACTTCAGGATGCTTATCGACCGCGTAGACCGTATAGACGAATACACGCTCCGCTTCATTGACTATAAAACCGGCAAAGATGAATTGTCAACCGGTGGATGCATTGATAATCTTTTCAATCCCGTTTATAAAGGTGCAGTTGACGGTATTTTTCAGCTTCTGACCTATGCAGAGGCCTATCGCGATTTGACAGGCGAGCATAACGTCATCATCCAACCTGCGATTCATGCCCTAAGAAAGATTGCAGTCGACGGCGAGATCAAGCCCCTGTATCATAACAGGGCACAGATGGAGCCGTTTCCCGCGCTGAGCGGAGAGTTCCGTCCTCGGCTCAATGCAGTAATTTCCGAAATCTTTAATCCTGAGGTACCCTTCAGTCAAAGTCTGAATAAAGATGTCTGCCGATACTGTAAATTTCATTCAATGTGTGGACGTGTCGAGGAACCTGTGAACTTTTCGGATTAAATGAACGGCCTTTATATTCATATACCCTTCTGCCGCAGTAAATGTATCTACTGCGACTTTTACTCGACTCCTTCACTGAAGAACATGGAAGAAGTCGTGAAGGGAATCATTAAGGAATATCGACATAGGAAATATGAGATTTCGGGGGGATTCGATACCGTCTATTTTGGCGGAGGCACGCCTTCTATATTACCCGGCGATCTGCTTGCCGGCCTGATTGAGTCTCTTGATATCAGTAATGCGGTAGAATTTACGATCGAAGTCAATCCCGACGATGTCACGCCTGAATC
>CAYVTB010000044.1:4097-13326 GCA_964454365.1 uncultured Bacteroides sp.
TCCGCATATTGTCTCACCTACAGCCCCGGGACTGCATTGCAACTGAGGCTCGACGCCGGCAAAGATACCCGAGCGACCGATTCCGATATTGAGCGTCAGTATGCTATATTACGACAGGAAACGTCAGGACATGGTTTCGACCACTATGAAATCTCAAATTTTGCGCGACCTACATATAAATCACGGCATAACAGTATCTATTGGTCGCCCGAAGGACGCTGGCTGGGCCTGGGGCCCTCGGCCCATTCTTTTGACGGACTTATACGTCGCGTCGATATTGCCGATACGCAACAATGGCTCAGCGCCCTGCCTGCACCGTATGAAATTGATGAAGAAGATTACATGGATCGTCTTAACGATATAATTGTCACTTCTTTACGCACGGCCCGCGGCCTTGATCTCTCTTCGCTGCCATTGTCTGTGGCCAAGGGTGTTCTTGCTGATGCCAAGAGATTTATTGATTCCGGGCAAATGCGTCTGAATGATTCTCATCTCTCCATCGACGAGTCATATTGGCTCATTTCCGACAGCTTTATACGAGAATTAATTAGGATATGAATGAAATTATCCTTAATTTTGCTCCCTGAAAATACAACATTCCACCAATGATAACATTTTTCAAGAAGGGTAGCTCAACAGTCTACCTTGTACAGTCGGTCAATCCCCTTTCCGCCGGGGATGTGGAACGACTCGCATGGCTCCTTGCCGGAGCTTCACCGGTTACCTCCCGCCGCCTGAGCGGCAGATTTGTCGGCCCCCGCAAAGAAATGATTACTCCCTGGAGTACTAATGCCGTCGAGATTTCCCAAAACATGGGACTTGACGGCGTTATTCGTATTGAGGAGTTCACTCGTGTGAAAGCAGGTCAGGAACCTGTCTATGACCCTATGCTTCAACGCGTCTATGATGGTCTTGACGGGGCTTCTTTTGAGAAGAAGCAGGCTGCGGCTTCCATTGTAGAGATTACCGATATCGACGCTTATAACGAAAGCGAAGGTCTTGCTCTCTCGGCCGATGAAATAGACTATCTGAAGAAACTGTCGGCCCGTCTTGGCCGTCCGTTGACTGATAGCGAGGTCTTTGGTTTCTCTCAGGTCAATTCAGAACATTGCCGCCACAAGATCTTCAACGGTACCTTCATAGTTGACGGCAAGGAAAAGCCTTCGACGCTTTTCGGCCTGATCAAGCAGACATCGAAAGAGAATCCCAACGGACTCGTATCAGCCTATAAAGATAACGTGGCTTTTGTCAAAGGCCCCCGCATCAACCAGTTCTATCCGGAACATCCCGAAGCGCCCGATTATTTTACAGAGCGCAAGGTTGATACCGTTATTTCCCTGAAAGCGGAGACACATAATTTCCCGACCACAGTAGAGCCTTTCAACGGAGCTGCAACAGGCACCGGCGGCGAAATCCGCGACCGTCTCGGTGGCGGCCGTGCTTCATTGCCCCTCGCAGGCACTGCTGTCTATATGACTTCCTATCCGCGTCTTTCTCCTGAACGCAAATGGGAACTCGCACTCGACCCGCGTGTGTGGTTGTACCAGACACCTGCCGAGATTCTCATCAAGGCCTCAAACGGCGCCAGTGACTTCGGCAACAAATTCGGTCAGCCTCTCATCTGTGGCTCTGTACTCACCTTTGAACATTCCGAGAACGGTATCGACTATGGCTATGATAAAGTTATAATGCTTGCAGGCGGTGTCGGTTATGCCAACCGTCGCGATGCTATCAAAGGCGAGCCGAAGCCCGGTCAGAAAGTAGTCGTATCCGGCGGTGATAATTACCGTATCGGTATGGGTGGCGGTGCTGTTTCTTCTGTCAATACAGGCAGCTATGACAACAGTATCGAGTTAAATGCAGTTCAGCGTGCCAATCCCGAGATGCAGAAACGTGTTTCCAACGTAATTCGCGCCCTTGCTGAGAGCGAGAATAATCCAATCGTTTCAATCCACGACCATGGCGCCGGCGGCCACCTCAATGCCCTTTCAGAACTGGTTGAATCCACAGGCGGTCATATCGACATCGATGCCCTCCCCGTTGGAGATCCCACCCTCAGCGATAAAGAGATTATTGGTAACGAGAGCCAGGAACGCATGGGCTTTGTCATCAATGCCAAGGATATTCCCCTGGTTGAGCGCATCGCTCAGCGCGAACGTGCGCCTATGTATGTCGTAGGTGAAACAACCGGTGATCACCGTTTCGTTTTCTCAAGAAAAGACGGCACGCGCCCGATCGACCTCGAGATGGCCGATATGTTTGGCAACTCTCCGCGCACTGTCATGAATGACAAGACCGTTGAACGCGAGTTTGAAGCTCCGGAATTGAGTGAAGCAGCTTTAGGCGATTACCTTCAGAACGTCCTTTCACTTGAGGCCGTCGGTTGCAAGGACTGGCTGACCAACAAGGTCGACCGCTCCGTGACCGGTAAAGTTGCCCGTCAGCAATGCCAAGGCCCGCTCCAGTTGCCTTTGAGTGACTGTGGTGTAGTAGCGCTCGATTATCGCGGAAAATCCGGTATCGCGACTTCGATTGGCCATGCACCCCAGGTTGCGGTAGCCGACTCGCGCGCCGGCAGCGTTCTTGCCATTGCGGAAGCTCTAACCAATATTGCCGGTGCCAAGCTTGCCAAGGGCCTCCGGAGCGTGTCACTCAGCGCTAACTGGATGTGGCCGTGCCGCAATGAAGGATTTGATGCTTCGCTTTATGATGCTGTCGAGGCTTGCAGCGAATTTGCACGCGCTCTCGGAATTAATATTCCTACAGGTAAGGACTCCCTGTCAATGACTCAGAAATACAGCGACGGCAAGAAAGTCCTCGCTCCGGGTACCGTCATTATTTCGGCTGCCGGGGAGGTCTCCGATGTAAAACGCACAGTGTCTCCCGTTCTGGTCAATACCTCGGCTTCAACGCTGTATTATATAGACTTCTCGAGCGACGAGTTGCGCCTCGGTGGCTCGGCCCTGTATCAGAGCCTCGGAAAAGTCGGATCTGACGTCCCCACAGTCAAGGATCCCAAAGCATTTGTTAACGCCTTTGAAACAGTTCAGTCGCTCGTAAGAAACCGCCGTGTTCTTGCAATGCACGATGTCAGCGCGGGTGGTCTCGCCGTTACACTCCTGGAAATGCTCTTTGCCAACACTGCAGGAGGTCTCAAGTTCTATACCGACGGATTCCGCCACTACGGCGAGAAGGATCTGATAAAGATTCTCTTTGCCGAGAATCCTGCGATAGTAATTCAAGTGGCTGATTCCGCCAAGGCAGCCGTTGAGAAAACTCTCGACGAGGCAGCAGTCAAGTACTTCCCGATCGCCTGTCCTGCTCCCGAGCGTGTTCTTCAGATCACCCACGACGAAGATGTGAAACTGTTGGGTATCGATGCTCTTCGCGACACATGGTATAAGCCTTCCTATCTGCTCGATTGTCTGCAGAGCGGGGAGAAATGCGCTACGGAACGATATAATAATTACAAGAACCAGCCTCTGAAATATATTCTCGGAAATCACGATGGCAGCCTTGCATCGCGCGGACTTTCTGCCGACCGTCAGGGACGTAGCGGTGTGCGCGCAGCTATCATCCGTGAAAAAGGTGTCAACGGTGACCGCGAGATGGCCTATTCGCTCTATCTGGCCGGATTTGATGTCAAGGATGTGCACCTCAGCGACCTTATGAGTGGCCGCGAGACGCTCGAGGATGTCAATATGATCGTGTTCTGCGGCGGTTTCTCCAACAGTGACGTTGCAGGCTCGGCCAAGGGCTGGGCTGCAGGCTTCCGCTGGAATGAAAATGCCCGGCGCGCTCTTGAAAACTTCTATAAACGTCCCGATACCCTCAGCCTCGGTATCTGCAACGGTTGCCAGCTGATGGTTGAACTCGACCTTATCGACAGCGGCGCTTCCAAGGGCAAGAATATCAAGATGGAGCATAACGTAAGCCACAAGTTCGAGTCCTCATTCCTCGGCCTTACTATTCCTGTCAACCGCTCGGTGATGCTCGGAAGCCTTGCAGGTAAGAAACTCGGTATCTGGGTTGCACATGGTGAAGGTCGTTTCATGCTCGACGGCAGCCTTGCCGACCATAACATCTGCGCCCGATACAGCTACAAGACCTACCCCGGGAATCCCAATGGTTCAACCGGCGCCGTAGCTGCTATCTGCAGCAACGATGGCCGTCACCTGGCAATGATGCCCCACCTCGAGCGTGCTATCTTCCCCTGGCAATGCGGTTTCTATCCCCGAGCACACCGTAACGACGAGGTAACACCCTGGATTGATGCCTTTGTAAATGCCCGCAAGTGGATTGAGAAGGAAATCAGCTCGCCTGTGACAAGTAAATAGACTTGCTCCCGGCCCAGCCCCGGGATGAATTCCTGACATTTAACGTGACCATGCCGCCACACCCCGCGGCATGGTCACGCATTTTTGATATAAGCTCGCTGAGGCTGGAGATACCCGAGCCGGCAAAACGGTATATTTCAATTCCGCGCATGTAGGCGGTTGCAAAGAGATTGTCTGATGGAGAGATCGTGCTCATATCTTTCGTTATTAAGTTTTACAACGCAAAGTTACGGTTGTATATGGGCAAGAATATTGCACACCGATTTGAAAAACCGTGAAATTTTCCTATAATTCACAACACTTGCACACGTTATAATATTTATGTAATTTTGCAGTCGATTTTATATAATTGAAAATGGAAATCATTTCAACAGTGGCCGGGCTGCGGGCAGCCGTGGCCGCAGCAAAACGACAAGGCAAAACAGTAGGACTTGTACCCACCATGGGAGCCCTCCACGCCGGTCATCTTTCACTTGTAGAGCGAGCTCGGCAAGAATGTGACTTCGTTGTCGTCAGTGTCTTTGTAAATCCTACTCAATTCAATAATCCCGACGATCTCCGCACATATCCCCGCACCGTTGAAGCCGATTGCGCACTCCTTGAAAAGGCTGGTGTCGATGTGGCTTTCGTGCCGACAGTCGAGGAAGTCTACCCCGAGCCGGATACCCGTACCTTTGATCTCGGTCCTGTGGCCGAGGTAATGGAGGGTGCGATGCGACCGGGCCATTTTAACGGTGTCGCTCAGGTTGTGAGCAAGCTCTTTGATTTTGCAGACCCCGACCGCGCTTACTTCGGAGAGAAAGATTTCCAGCAGATTGCCGTTATCCGTTCTATGATCAATCTGCTCGGTCATGGCCCCGAGATTGTTGCGTGTCCTATAAAGCGCGAGGCTGATGGCTTGGCCATGAGTTCCCGCAACGTGCGTCTCACTCCGGAACAACGTGCGATAGCCCCCCAGATTCATGAAATACTTGTTGCCAATGCCGACCTGGCTGCCGAAGGCATAACCGATGTTGATGCTCTGCGTGAAATGGTTATCGACGAGATTAATTCCGTTGACGGCATGGAATGTGAGTACTATGAGATCGTTGACCCGGTGACCCTCCGGCCCGCTGAAAAGATTGACGGCGCTGTCGGTTGCGTGACCGTGTGGATGGGCGATGTGAGACTCATTGATAATATAAGATATCCCGAAACAACTCAGCAATGAATGTTGAAGTACTGAAATCCAAGATACACCGCGTTACAGTCACTGAAGCGCGGCTTGACTATATAGGTAGTATCACCATCGACCAGGATCTCCTGGATGCAGCCAATATTCTCGTAGGAGAGCGCGTCTATATCGTGAATAACAACAATGGCGCGAGACTCGACACCTACACCATTGCAGGTGAACGTGGAAGCGGTATCATCTGCCTCAACGGAGCTGCCGCCCGCCTTGTGCAGCCGGGTGATATCGTTATCATCATGGCCTATGCTACCATGCCCTTTGAAGAAGCGCGTGAATTCAAGCCTGCGGTCATCTTCCCCGATACCGCGACCAACCGTCTAATCTGATTCCCTATCCCCTCATTAATAATTACGACACGACATGTTTGAAAAACTAAGCGACAGACTCGAACGCAGTTTTAAGATACTTAAAGGACAAGGCAAGATTACTGAGATTAATGTTGCCGAGACCATGAAGGATGTACGCCGCGCCCTGATCGACGCCGACGTCAACTATAAGGTTGCCAAGAATTTTACCGATACGGTAAAGGCCAAGGCACTGGGCCAAAATGTGCTCACCGCTATCAAGCCCAGCGAGTTGATGGTTAAAATCGTCCATGACGAACTGACCGCTCTGATGGGCGGCGATGCTGCACCTTTAAATCTTAAAGACAAGCCTGTCGTTATTCTGATGTCGGGTCTCCAGGGTTCCGGTAAAACTACCTTCTCGGGAAAGCTTGCCAAGAGATTGAAGAGCGAGAAAGCCATGCGTCCTCTGCTGGTTGCCTGCGACGTTTACCGTCCCGCAGCTATCGATCAGTTGAAAGTTCTTGGCGAATCGATTGACGTACCGGTATTCACGATCGAGGGCTCCAAGGATCCCGTTGATATCGCTAAGAAAGGTATTGAATACGGAAAGCAGAATCATCACGATCTAATTATCATAGATACAGCCGGCCGCCTCGCGGTCGATGAACAGATGATGGATGAGATCGAAGCAATCAAGAAGGCCGTCAAGCCCACCGAAACGCTCTTTGTTGTCGATGCAATGACAGGCCAGGACGCGGTCAACACTGCAAAGGTCTTTAATGACCGTCTTGATTTCAACGGCGTGGTACTCACCAAACTTGACGGTGATACCCGAGGTGGTGCCGCTCTTTCGATTCGCACCGTTGTTACCAAGCCCATCAAGTTTATCGGTACAGGTGAAACGCTTGACGGCATCGACGTCTTCCACCCCAGCCGTATGGCCGACCGTATCCTGGGCATGGGCGACATCGTTTCTCTCGTCGAGCGTGCCCAGCAGCAGTTTGATGAGAAGGAAGCTGAGGACATGGCGCGTAAACTGCGCAAGAATCAATATACCTTTGTTGATTTCTACAAGCAGATTCAGCAGATAAAGAAAATGGGTAATATCAAGGATCTTGCATCCATGATTCCCGGTCTTGGCAAGGCTATCAAGGATATCGACATCGACAACAGTGCTTTCAAGAGCATTGAGGCAATAATCGATTCGATGACACCCTATGAGCGCGAGCATCCCGAGGTCATCAAGGGTACACGCGTACGTCGCATCGCTAATGGTTCAGGAACTGATATCCAGGAAGTCAACCGTCTGTTGAAGCAGTTTGAGCAGACTCGCCAGATGATGCGTAAGGTCGGTACAATGAAGAATCCCATGGCAGCGATGCGTGGACTTAAAGGAATGCGTAAATAATGGAACTGATAGACGGAAAAGCGACGGCTGCGGCGATTCGCGCAGAAATAGCAGCTGAGGTTGAAAAGCGTGTTGCCGAGGGCGGACGACGTCCCCATCTTGTAGCTGTGCTCGTTGGTCACGACGGCGGCAGCGAGTCTTACGTTGCCAACAAAGTAAAGGCTTGTGCCGAGTGTGGTTTCCGCTCGACCCTTATTCGCCGTGAAGATGATGTGACTGAAGCCGAGATGATGGCGCTTATCGATAATCTGAATAATGATGACGATGTTGACGGCTTTATCATCCAGCTGCCGCTGCCCGCGCATATTGATGAGCAAAAGATTACGGCTGCTGTGAATCCCGATAAAGACGTTGACGGTTTCAATCCTGTCAATGTCGGTCGAATGAGCCTTGGTCTCCCTTGCTTCAAGTCGGCGACCCCTGCCGGCATTGTGGAGCTTCTGCGCCGCTACTCTATTCCTACCCGTGGCCGACGCTGCGTTATAATTGGCCGCAGCAATATCGTTGGGAAGCCACTCGCCTCCCTGATGATGCAAAAGGGCGTGGATGCGACTGTAACAGTGTGTCACAGTGCCTCGGAAGGACTTGCCGATATCACACGCGAAGCTGACATTCTTGTGGCAGCGGTTGGCCGTCCCGGTTTCGTAACTGAAGATATGGTTAAGCCGGGAGCTGTCGTAATCGATGTAGGCACTACCCGTGTTCCCGATGCAACGAGAAAAAGCGGTTTCCGCCTCAGAGGAGATGTGGATTTTGAGAACGTCGCTCCCAAGTGCAGCTACATCACGCCTGTTCCCGGCGGGGTTGGCCCCATGACTATCGCCATGCTCATGCTCAACACCCTGCAGGCTTCGCGATGAATCTGCTCTTTCCCTTTCTCTTCTCACTACTCTCTCTGATATTTGGCAACGACGAGGCTGAAATAGTCTTTGCCGGAGACGCAATGATGCACCAGGGTCAGCTTGATGCGGCGCGCAGCGGAGAGCAATATGACTACTCAGGCTATTTCACTGACATCCTACCCTATGTTACGGCAGCCGATTATGCGGTTGTCAATCTCGAAACTGCCGTGAGTCGCCCGCCCTACTCGGGTTATCCGTGCTTCAATGCTCCTGAAAGCTATGTTACGGAGCTCAAGAACGCCGGTTTCGACATGATGCTTACTGCCAACAACCATACACTTGACAGAGGCGATCGAGGGTTGCGGTCTACCATAGAGGTCCTTGACCGCATGGAGCTTGATCACCTTGGGACATATGTCGATGAAGCCGCCCGCGAAGAAGCGTTGCCCTATATTAAGGAGATCAACGGTATAAAGGTTGGTTTTCTCAACTATACTTATGGAACCAATGGCATCAAACCTGGTCCCGAGGTCGTGGTGGATTACATCGAGCGTGACAAAATCAGAAATGATGTCAAGAAAAGTCGCGAGGCAGGTGCCGAGGTGCTGATTGTCTGTATTCACTGGGGCGACGAATACCGCCTGTTACCTAATGAAACACAGCGTTCATTGGCACGCTTTCTGCGCGAACTTGATGTTGACGTCATTGTAGGCGGTCATCCCCACGTCATCCAGCCCGTTGAGCTAACGGAAAGGCCCGACGGACGTCCTCAGTTGCTGATTTACTCTCTCGGTAATTTCATTTCAAACATGAAAAAGACCGATTGTCGCGGAGGCATGCTTGCAAAGGTGACGCTTACCCGTCAACCTGACGGCAGAGTATTCGTTTCCGACGCTTCATACAGGCTTGTCTATACCGAACCTGCTGACGGCACCCACAATTTCAGGCTCCGCTGGGTGGATGACACTCCGGCTCCTGAAGCTGTTGTTTTCAAGACCAATGCACGACGTATTTTCAATGAGCATAATATTAACGTAACTGAGGAGTTGCTTCCCTAAAGTTTTTTGAGTCGCTCGCGGTATATGTCGGCATCACTGCCGCGTGAGAAGTATATGCGTTCGAAC
>CAYVTB010000044.1:13336-13654 GCA_964454365.1 uncultured Bacteroides sp.
CTTATTAATTATAAAGTAATGAGAAAGAATATCGTAGCAGGCAACTGGAAAATGAACACCACCCTCCCCGAGGGCGTAAAGCTTGCCGAAGAGGTTAATGCCGCACTTGCCGGCGAGAAGCCCAACTGTGATGTAATCATTTGCGTTCCCTTCACCCACCTCGCATCTATCAACACTGTTATCGATGCCAACAAGCTTGGCCTCGGCGCTGAGAACTGTGCCGATCACGCCAGCGGTGCCTACACCGGTGAAGTTTCCGCAGCAATGGTTGCTTCGACCGGCGCAAAGTATGTTATTCTCGGTCACTCGGAACGTCGT
>CAYVTB010000045.1:0-3999 GCA_964454365.1 uncultured Bacteroides sp.
GAAAATCGGCATTGTAGCTGCCACAGCCCATCCCCAGGTAGACTACAGCAAGGGCAACAACTCCCGTTTCCCCTATGCAACCTCGCCCGAGATGATCGTCAACTACGTTTCCTGCCACGACGACCTCACTCTCACCGACAAGCTAGGCCACTCGATGACCGGCTCGACTCCGGAAGAACGCATGCGCGCAGCTCGCCTTGCACAGACCATCGTGTTCACATCGCAGGGCACACCGTTCATGTTTGCCGGCGAGGAAGTGTTCCGCGACAAGAAAGGCGTTCACAATTCCTACAAGTCGCCCGACTCGATCAATGCAATCGACTGGAGTCTCAAGCACGACAATATTGATCAGTTCAACTACTACCGTGAGCTGATAAAGCTGCGCCGCAACCACCCGGCATTCCGCATGACAACTGCCGAAGACATCGCCACCAACATTGTCTTTGACGATGTAAAGGATCCGCTGCTTATTTCATATTCAATCAAAAACAACGCCAATGGCGACGAGTGGAAAGAAATCAAACTCGTCTTCAACGGCTCGGAAGAAGCGCGCGAGGTGAAGATACCCAAGGGTGACTGGATTGTCATAGCACGCGACGGTATGATCAATGCCGACGGTCTCGATACCAGCCGCGGCGGCACGATGACTGTCGAGCCTACATCGGCTCTGATTCTTGCCCGCAAGAAATAATAAAGGAAAGATACTTATTAATTGAAAAAGAGATGACGCCCGTGGGTGTCATCTCTTTTTTTCCAATGCAAGGCACATTTCATCGTAGGCCGGAATCATGCGGAGAAATTCGTAACCGCCGTCGTGAAACCTGCAACAATAATGGTTCATGCCGTTGGAAACAATCAGAAAAGGCGCCTCGAGCACTGAATTATAACGGGCAATCTGATCAAAGACAGCCGGAGTGACTGCGACCGCCGGTCGTTTATACTCGACGATACACACGGGCTGCAAAGATCGGCTGTAAATCACCGTGTCGCAGCGGCGTTGCATGCCGTTGAACTTTATACCTGTCTCGTTGGCAATAAATGAAGACGGAAAGCCGAGATGCGCTACAAGATAGTTGACAAAATGCTGACGCACCCATTCTTCGGGCGTTGCGACGAGCCATTTGCGCCGCAGCGGGTCGTAGACACGCGTGGCTCCGTCGGCATCGCGGCGGAGCCGGATGTCAAAGGCCGGCAACGCCAGGGCTTCACCACTTTTTTCACTATCCATAGACGCAGGTTCAAAATTAATGCGTAAATTTACGCAAAATTATCCGAAGACAAAAACGATGGCCTCCCCGACAGTTACTTTCGATGAATTGAGGCGCTCGCTTCATAGCGGCGATTACCGACCCTTGTATCTGCTACACGGCAAGGAGGGATACTACATCGACGTGCTTGTCAAGCAATTCGAGGCAATCGTTCCTGAAGAAGATCGGGACTTTGGCCTCAACGTGATATATGCTCCTGAGGTCGAACCGGCCCATATTATTGATGTGTGCCGTCAGCTTCCGATGATGACCGATCGCCAGGTAGTCATTATCAAGGAGGCACAGGCAGTCAACAATGCTTATCTTGAAAAACTGGAACGCTATGCTCTGTCCCCCACCCCGTCGACAATCCTTGTTGTAGCGGCGAGGGGCGAGGACGTGGCGCCAAAGAAGTTTATGGAGGCCGTGCGAAAGGCCGGCGGCGTGGTATTCCAGTCCAAAAGAGTCTATGACAACCAGATTCCGTCGCTCGTCACCGGATATATAAAGGAAAAGGGACTGCATGCCGACACTAAAGCCGTGGAAATGCTCAGCGAGTTCATCGGCACCGACCTGAGCCGTCTTTATAACGAAATAGACAAGCTGGTTGAAATACTCGGAAAGGGAGCGATGGTTACGCCCGAAAGCATCGAGCGCAACATCGGCGTGAGCAAGGATTACAATGTCTTTGAGTTGATAGATGCCGTAGCCTCGCGCAATCTCGTGAAGATTTACCGCATATCCGACTACTTTGCCGCGAGCCCCAAGCGCAATCCCGTGCAGCCCGTCGCTTCAACACTATTCAGCTTCTTCTCTGACATGCTCGTGGCATATTATGCTCCCGACAAGAGCGAGCGAGGGCTGATGCAGGAGCTCGGCACGCGCAACGGATTCAACATCCGGCGCGTTCAGCTCGGAATGAGAAACTACAATGCTTTCCAGGTAGTGGACGCATTGAGCGAAATACGCCGTTTTGACCTCATGAGCAAAGGCGGCGGATCGCGACAGAGCGGTCATAAACTGTTGCATGACCTCCTTTTCAGGCTGGTCACGACAACAGGAAGATAATTTCAGATCAATCAAATACTCCTTCGACGCTTTCCTCGACAGTCTCGCGTTCCTCGGGGGTGCTGAAACCGCTGTCACACAGATTCAGTCCTTCAGGGAAGACAAACTTCTTGGACTGATCATAGTGCAGCGATGGGTCGGCATACACTTTCGACATATATTTACCGTAGATAGGAAGCGCCATTGACGCGCCCTGTCCCTCGGCCATGCTGTTGAAATGGATGTAGCGCTCGTCACCGCCTACCCACACGCCAGAGACAAGGTCGGGCGTGAAGCCCATAAACCAGCCGTCGGCGTTGAAGTTAGTCGTACCGGTCTTGCCGCCCATCTGAGCCGTAAGATTGTAGGGAGCGCGACGCAGACGGCTACCGGTACCGCCGTCGACTACACCGAGAAGCATCGAGAGGATGCGATAATAACCCTTCTCGGTGATAACTTCGGTCTGGCGGGGAGTGAAGTCGGAAATGATGTTACCGTTATTATCGGCGATTGCAGTCACATAAAGAGGATCAGTGCGCATACCCTTGTTGGCAAAGGCACTGTAGGCCGTCACCATTTCCTTTACCGACACTTCGCAGGGACCGAGACAGAGAGATATCACGGCAGGAAGCTCGTTGGTAATGCCATATGAGTGCATGCGCTTGACGAGTTCTGCAGGCGAGAGCTGCCCCATGAGGCGCGCCGAGATCCAGTTGTTGGAGTTGGTCAACGCCCAGCGGATCGTCACCATCTCATCGAGGTGGGACTTGCCGGCGTTGCGGGGAGACCAGGGGCGACCGCTTTCATCGTAGAAGGTTGGCTGTGAATTGAGCAGCTCGTCACAGGGCGTGAAATCGCTCTCCATAGCATAGGTATAAAGGAACGGCTTGATGGTAGAACCGATCTGGCGACGGCCCGTAGAAACCATGTCATACTGGAAGAAATTGAAATCGGGTCCGCCGACGTAAGCCTTTACAAATCCTGTCGTGGGATCCATAGACATGAAGCCCGTGCGGAGGAAACTCTTGGTATAAAGCAGAGAGTCCATGGGAGTCATGACGGTGTCGACGGGACCGTCATAACTGAAGACGGTCATCTCAACGGGAGTTGAAAACTCGCGGTCGATTTCTTCCTGAGAACGGCCTGCTACCCGGGCTACGCGGGCGCGCTCGCTCTGCTTGACGGCGTTGCGGATAAGCGTCTGGCGCGTGGAGGCGCTGAGCTCGCCCTGGTTGGAAGTATAGGGCGCTGTCGGTGAGTTGCGTTTCTCACGGAAGAACTGCTGCTGCAGCGTCTTCATGTGCTCGTTGACAGCCTGCTCGGCATAGGTCTGCATGCGCGAGTCGATGGTAGTGTAGATACGCAGACCGTCGCTGTAAATATCATACTTGGTACCGTCGGCCTTGGGATTCTTGTCAATCCAGCCATAAAGAGGATTGGTTGCCCAGGCAATCGAGTCGTCGATAAACTTCTGCTTTTCCCATGCATAATAGTTGCTGCGCTCGGGCTTGTGAGCCGTGAGATATCGGCGCAGTTCCTCGCGGAAATAAGGAGCGAGTCCATCCTTGTGGTCAACTCGGTGGAAGTCAAGGACGAGAGGCAGAGCCTGCAGGGAATCGAGCTTGGCGCGCGAGAGCATGTCGGCCTTGTACATCTGCTCCAGAACGACATTGCGGCGCTCGCGCGTGCGCTCGCTGTGGCGCAC
>CAYVTB010000045.1:4009-13576 GCA_964454365.1 uncultured Bacteroides sp.
ACGGATTCTTTACCATGCCTACAAGTGTGGCAGCTTCTTCGATGTTAAGGTCAGAAGCATCCTTGTTGAAATACACCTTAGCGGCACTTTTGATGCCTACAGCATTGTAAAGGAAGTCAAACTGGTTGAGATACATCTTCAGAATCTCATCCTTGGAATAGAAACGCTCGAGCTTCACGGCAATCATCCACTCGATAGGTTTCTGCACTGCGCGCGACAGGAAACCGTCGCTCGGCGGGGTATAGAGCTGCTTGGCAAGCTGCTGCGTTATGGTCGAGCCGCCACCGGCATTTTTCTGGCGCATCAGCACAGTCTTTACCACGGCTCGGGTGATGGCTTTCAGATCAATACCCGAATGGTCGAGGTAGCGGGCATCCTCGGTAGCAATCAAGGCGTTGACAACATTGGGTGAAATTTCGTCGAGATCGGCATAGACGCGGTTGCCCGAGTTGCGGAAATAGCGGCCCATCTCGACACCGTCGGCGGTATAAATGACTGAAGCAAATTTATCCTGAGGGTTGCGGAGCTCTTCAACGGGGGGCATATACCCTATAATACCGTTATACACAAGCACGAAGAAGAGAATCATCAGGCAAAAGCCGATGCCGAAAATCCACCACAGGGCCTTGACTACGCGCTTGGCAAGAGAGCGACGCGGAGCTGCCGGCTGAGGATTGTTATTGTTTATATTGGAAGCCATGAAGTATAATCATTTTCAACTTACAAAGGTATTACATAAAAAAATAGTGTGCAAGTGAAAAATAATTAACCGGCTCAAAGTGTCGGTAAATTGTTTGATGTCAGCGCCTGAGAGCTGTCAGGAGATCGGCGACGACAAAAGTGGAACCACCGACAAAGATATTATCGGCCGGAGCTGCGGCGGCAAGGGCTGCATCATAAGCTTCCTTCACGCTATCGAACGCTTTACCGACAAGTCCGAACTCAGAGGCAACAGACATGACTTCAGTCGCCGGGCGTCCGCGCTTGACTGAAGGAGTTGCAAAATAATATGTTGCGGCGGAAGGCAGCCGGTCGAGTATATGGGAGATATCCTTGTCGTTAACAAAGCCAAGGACAACATGAAGCCGCGAATTATCTGCAATCCGCGAAAGTCGCGGACCAAGGTAGTCCCATCCGCCGGGATTGTGACCTGTGTCACAGATAACGCGCGGATTACGGGAAAGAGTTGTCCAGCGCCCCATCAGTCCGGTCAAGGAAATGACATCGGCGAGTCCGCGGCGCACGTCTACCGGGGTCAGGTCAAAAGGTAACAGGGAGAGAGTTGCCAGCACGGTAGCCATGTTCTCGGGCTGGCAATCACCTGCAAGCGGCGAAACGATGGTACCCCACGGAGTCCCGGTATAAGTTATGGAATCGTCGTCTGCCATAAACGACTTATATAATGGAGCGTCGGAGGCATAAATCACCGGTACGCCCGCGGCACGGGCTGCACTGTCAAAGACTTCACGCACGGCGCCCTCGGCACGGCCGACGACAACAGGCACACCGGGCTTTATGATACCGGCTTTCTCTGCCGCGATCGCCTCCGGGGTATCACCGAGCAACGCGGTGTGGTCCAGGGAGATATTGGTGATTACCGAAACAAGCGGTTTAATTATATTAGTGGAGTCGAGACGGCCGCCGAGACCCGTTTCAATGACGGCAATATCGACGCCACAGCGCCGGAACCATTCAAAGGCCATAACTGTTGTCAGTTCAAAAAACGACGGCTCGATATTGGCATAACCGGCGCGGAAACGGTCGATGAAGTCAACGACTGCTTCCTCGGGTATCATCTCTCCGTTAACACGGATGCGTTCTCGGAAATCAACGAGATGTGGCGACGTAAAAAGTCCTGTCTTAAAGACTGAGGCACTGAGAACGGCAGCGATCTGCGATGCCGTGGAGCCCTTGCCGTTAGTGCCGGCTATATGGATGGTTTTCAGCTCCCGATGGGGGTTTCCAAAAGCCTCCGAGAGAGCCAGGACACGGTCGAGACCGGGCTTATAGGCCCCGGCTCCGACGTTCTGAAACATTGAAACCTGATTGAAAAGCCAGTCGGTGATTTCAGCGTAACGTGAATCCATGGTTATCCTCAGAAGATTAAATAACCGGCAAGACCGGCGGCGCAGATAATGGCTATGGGATGGATGCGTGTAAAGAGATTCACACACAGCGAGACCGCTGCAATAGCAATGGAAATAATGACGTCAGTAGTCGTGTGACCGAAATTTTCAGCATTCATCAGCAGCATGGCAGCCGAAGCGATAAGGCCGACGACGACGGGGCGCAAGCCGTGGAAAATGCCTTGGATAACCTCGCTGTCGTGGTGACGGCGCACATAATGGCCCGTGTAGCGCACAAGCAGGAAAGACGGCAGTATCACGACAAGCGTGCAGAGGATCGAGCCGAGCAATCCCCACACGGGCGAGGGAGAACCGAGCGCGTGCATGGGAGCTACATAGCCTATATATGTTGCCGAGTTGATTCCGATGGGGCCCGGGGTCATCTGAGATATGGCCACGATGTCGGTGAACATTTTTTCTGTGATCCAGCCGGGGCCGACGATTTCGTTTTCGATAAGGGCAAGCATGGCATAGCCGCCGCCGAAACCGAAGAAACCAATCTTAAGGTAGCTCCAGATAAGTTTAAGGTAGATACTCATTGCTCGCCTCCTTTCTTCTTTTCAAGAGCCAGACGGGTGTGACGCAGGTGCCACCAGCCAAGCAGACCGCCAAGAACAATGAAGAGGATAGGATTGGAGACAACGGGCCATTTTGACCATATCAGCAACGCGACGACCAGTGGAATCCAGGCGGTCGCCCACCCTATCTTGGCCGAGCGGGCCGACGTGATTACCGGAGCGACAATAAGCGCAACCACAGCGGGGCGGATGCCACGGAATATCGCGCTCAGCACCGGATTGTTGGTAATGAGGTCGGGAGTGAGGAAAATCGCTATGATAAGTATTATAAGGAACGATGGAAGAATTGTACCGAGCGCAGCGATCGAACTTCCGCGCAACGACCGCAGTTTGTCGCCGACGGCAACAGAGATATTAACAGCAAGAATGCCCGGCAGCGACTGGGCCACGGCAAGCAGGTCGAGAAATTCTTCTTTATCAATCCACGTGTGGCGTTCGACGATCTCACGCTGGATTATTGAGATCATAGCCCATCCACCGCCGAAGGTAAAGGCCCCTATCTTGAAGAAGGTGGAGAATAGCTGCCACAGAGAGGCTTCCGGCTTTTTAGTTTCGTTATCCATAGGTTATTAAAAATCAACAACAGTGATACCGGCACCGCCGAGTCTCACGTCCTCGTCGGCATATCGGGTAATCGACGGTACAGTAGCAAGGTACTGACGGATGTACTGCCGCAGGGCACCGGTTCCGGTCCCGTGCAGGATTCTCACTCTCGAGGTATTAAACTGAATGGCATCGTCAATAAAATATGTGACAGCTTGCACGGCCTCGTCCACTCTCATGCCGCGCACGTCGATCTCGGGTTTGAAGCGCAACTGGCGCTCGCGGTTGTCGTTGGCAGTGGACACCGAGACGAGCGATGCGGCCTTGGAGGCACCGCTTGACGGTTTCCTCATCGTCGGGGTTAGGCGCGAGAGTTTTACAGTGGTGCGCAACAGGCCGAAGATTACCACGGCCTCTTTGCCGCGGATTTCCTCTACAGTTCCGGGAGTGCCGGCGCCGTCGAGCAGCACATTCTGCCCCACGGTAATTTGCTCGGGAGCCTTAGGCGTCGGTGCCTGAGCAGCTTTTTTCTTTCTACCGCCTTTGCCCTTGAGCATAGGATGCTCGGCGGGAGCGCTTTCAAGGGCCTTGCGTTCATCGGCAAGTCGGCGCCGCGCTTCAAGAGTTGCCTCGCGCTCGGCCTGGGAGCGGCGTATATCGTGGATCGTCCTCTCGATAGCTGCATTGGAGCCTTCGAGGATGCGACGGGCTTCTTCGCGAGCCTCCGATATTATTTCGTTGCGACGGCTGCGCAGGGCATCGGCGTCGGCGTCATAGCGTGCAAGAGCTTCTTCAATCTTCTTCTCTTTCTGCTTGATCTGCAGTCGCTTGTTCTCCCAGTAACGGCGATCGCGCGCTATGTCGAGAAGATATTTATCAAGATTGACGTAGTCGCTGCCTACAATCTCTGATGCTGCGGAAATTATCGACTCGGGAAGACCTGTCTTCCTCGCTATTTCAATTGCAAAACTGCTGCCGGGACTACCGATAGAGAGCGCGAAAAGAGGCGCCATGCGCTGGCGGTCATAAAGCATCGAGCCGTTGACAAGTCCCGGCTGCTCCCCGGCAAATTTTTTCAAATTCTGGAAGTGGGTCGTCACGACACCCCACATTTCCTTAGCGTTGAAATCGGCAAGCAGAGCCTGGGCAATAGCGCCCCCTATCTGAGGTTCGGTGCCGCTGCCAAACTCGTCGATCAAGAATAATGTCTTCGCATTGCCGCGCGCCAGGAAGAATTTCATGTTGCGCAGGTGGGAAGAATAGGTGCTGAGATCGTCTTCGATTGACTGGTCGTCACCTATGTCGACAAACACGCTCTCGAAGATGCCCATGTGGGAGTTGTCATACAGCGGTGGCAACAGACCACACTGGGCCATATACTGCACGACAGCAACAGTCTTAAGCGTCACTGATTTGCCGCCGGCATTCGGGCCCGATATCACGAGGATGCGCTTCTCGGGAGTGAGCGTTATGTCGAGCGGAACGATATCCTTGCCGTGGCGGCGCAGGCTTTCCTGCAACACCGGGTGGCAGGCATGGTACCATTCAAGCTGAGGGTTGCGAGACAGATGAGGCATCGTCGCGCCGCAGTCGCCGGCAAAAACGGCCTTGGCACGAATGAAATCAAAAGTTGCCAGCAGCTGATAGCTGTCAAGGAGGCTGTCTATATGGGGACGGAGGATAGTAGCGAGTGCTATCAGTACCTTGATCTCTTCACGGTGGGCTTCCATGTGGAGTTCTCGCAGTCGGTTGTTGGTTTCAACCACTTCGGCGGGCTCGATGAAGACCGTCTTTCCGGAGGCCGATTCATCGTGCACGATACCGGGTATGCGGCGCTTGAAAGCGGGAGCAACGGGAAGTACCAGGCGACCGTCTCGGACAGTCGCGGTGGTGTCAGCATCAAGATAACCCTCGGCAACGGCCCGTGCTATGACACGGCGCATGGCTGAGTTGACCGTGCCGCCCATAGAGGTGATGCGGCGGCGCACGTCGGCCAGTTCGGGCGACGCACTGTCTTTAATATCGCCGTGGCGGTCAATCGCACGGTCGATTGCCGCAGACAGCATCGGGTATGGATCGAGTTTAACGGCGAGCTCGTCGAGCAGTGGCAACGACGAGTGTCCTTCGGGGTCGCGTCGCAAAGCAAAGAAACGGCTGATTGCAGCCATTGATTCGATCGAGACAGCAAGGTCGACAAGTTCAGAGGCCGTCATGAATGTCCCGTCGGGACGTATTGATTTAAGCCTGGCGGTCACGTCGCGGATGACAGCGCCGGGAAAGCCTTCGTCGCTGTCGATAAGCGACTTAAACTCGGCCACGCGTCCAAGCTCACGGCAGACATTATCGTAATCGCCCGAAAACGACATTTCTTCCACCAACGCCACGCTCAAGGGCGAGCCACAGCGTGCCGATACCATGCGGCGCACTGTGTCAAAGCCTATTTTGGATTCTATATTCTGAGGATAAATCACTTTCTTGAAAGATATGTGCAAAGTTACATCAATATTCCGAAAGAGACAAGCTGCAGACAATGCACCATTGCCGCGCGGGCACAAAAAAACTTCCTCACGCGCTGCAGCTGCATGAGGAAGTTATAGGTCCACACCAAAGGATGCGATGAAACTCCGAAAAGACAGGATTTGAGTTCTCGCCGTCCTTTGTAATCCCCCGGCATAAAGCTCTCCGGTGAAGGAGTGGGGCCCGCCATCGGGCGACTAAGATTGTCTCGGTTTTTCATTAATAATTGACGAGTTTCCCAATCAACTTTGATGTGGTATGGGGCTTGTAGACTCTCTTGTCTTTGTTATTATAACGCAAAATTAGTGCATAGGGTTTGCATAACCAAATTTTTTCTCTACTTTTTTCCGCTGGCAAGACATTCGTGAGCCCTGAAACTATAGCTGCAATAGTCAAATTAATAATTTATGAATAAATGCTTTGATTTTGTAAACTTTTTAGTTAACTTTGCAGTTGTAATAATACCAAAATGGCAAATAGGACCGTCAAGTTTTACAAACACTATTTCAAGGAGTTCTTCGCTGAACAGTCACCTCAAGTAAGAAAAAAGATTGCCCAGACTTTGGTCTGGGTCCAGGAAGTTGACCGACTCCCAATCTCCATTCTTCGAAATATAGAGGGAGTAAAAGGGCTTTATGAGATAAGAGTAGAATCAGGAGGTAATATTTTCCGCATATTTTGCTGCTCCGACAAGGGTAACCTGGTAGTGTTGTTTAATGCATTTCAGAAGAAAACACAGAAAACACCACAAAAGGATATTGACAAAGCAGAGAGATTGATGAACGATTATTTTAACGATAAGCAAAATGAAAGCAAGTAAGAAAGAACAATTGATGAGTTGCAATACACTGGACGAATTGCTTGACGTGGAATACGGTGTTAAAGGCTCTCCTGAAAGAGAGCGGTTTGATGATGAGACTCGCGCATTCTGCCTTGCGGAAACGTTAAAAGAAGAACGGCATCGCGCCGGCCTTACACAGGAGCAACTTGCCGAAAAAATCGGCACAAAGAAGACTTATATTTCGCGGATAGAAAACGGGAAGGCCGATGTGCAGCTGAGTACTCTTTTCCGTATCTTCGAAGGTTTGGGACGCCGCGTGAGTCTTACAATACTATAATCATTCTTTTAATGACTAATCCTTTACCGGTTCCTGGGAATTCCTGGGATGAACTCTGCAATATTTTCACGCTGATCATGCGCGACGGGGGCACGCTGACGGGCATGAGCTACGGCGCCTTCACATTATTAATATGTGGAATTCTGCTGCCGGCGGCGATGATTTTCCTTATCATTTCGGCAGCTTCGGGGCTCGGCCAAAGCAAGGCAGCGCGCATCAGAGCGATAGTTTTTCTGTGCGCGGGACTCGTCTGCGTTGTAATTGCCGCCGTGCTTGTAGCTTACGCAGTTATTGCCGGACCAACGTGGGCATTCGAGACCTACAAATAGTTTTGGTAAACTTTTACACAGGAGCCGCCACTGATTGACAGACACTTAACTGAATTACTGAAAAACTTTTCTACATTATTCAATCTTATGTGTTGAAAAGTTTGGCAAAGCCATTGCATTTTTCGTATCTTTGTGCTATCGCTTTCGCGAATAGCGGGCGTGCCATTATCACATATTAACCGATTGAATCTGATTTTCTGTGGAAAAGAAAAGTTACACCTTTGAAGAAGCCTTCGAAGCGTCGAAAGAATATTTTGGCGGCGACGAGCTTGCTGCCCGCGTGTGGGCCAACAAGTATGCGCTGAAGGACTCGGCGGGTAATCTCTATGAGTTAACCCCCGACGACATGCACCATCGCATCGCCTCCGAGATTGAAAGAATCGAGAAGAAATATCCCGAGCCGATGTCTCACGACGAGATTTTCAATCTCATGCGCAATTTCAAATATATCGTGCCCCAAGGCAGCCCCATGACGGGTATCGGCAACGATTTCCAGGTAGGATCGCTGTCCAACTGCTTCGTCATCGGCCTTGACGGCACTCCCGACTCCTACGGCGGCGTGATCCGTATCGACGAGGAGCAGGTGCAGCTTATGAAGCGCCGCGGCGGCGTGGGTCACGACCTGTCCCACATCCGCCCCAAGGGCACGCCGGTCAAAAACTCGGCTCTCACGTCGACCGGCCTGGTGCCATTCATGGAACGCTACTCCAACTCGACCCGCGAAGTAGCTCAGGACGGGCGCCGAGGAGCACTGATGATGACGGTGTCAATCAAACACCCCGACTCGGAAGCGTTCATTGACGCAAAGATGACCGAGGGTAAGGTAACCGGGGCCAACGTGTCGGTACGCATCGACGACGATTTTATGAAAGCTGCCGAGAGCGGCACTCCCTATACCACACAGTTCCCGGTCGACTCTCCTACCCCTTATATCAAGAAAGATATTGATGCCACTGCGCTGTGGAACAAGATTATCCACAACGCATGGCAATCTGCCGAGCCCGGCGTGCTGTTCTGGGATACCATTACCCGCGAATCGCTGCCCGACTGCTATGCCGACCTGGGTTTCCGCACTATCTCAACCAATCCTTGCGGCGAAATCCCTCTGTGTCCCTACGACAGTTGCCGACTGCTGGCCGTGAACCTTTACAGCTACGTTAAGAATCCGTTCACGCCCGAGGCTGAATTTGACTTCGAGCTTTTCCGCAAGCACATTGGGAGCGCTCAACGTATAATGGACGACATCATCGACCTCGAAATGGAGAAGATCGACCTTATTCTTGAAAAGATAGATTCCGACCCCGAGACCGAGGAAGTGAAAGCCACCGAACGTAACCTGTGGCAGAAAATTAAGGAAAAGACGGGCCGCGGTCGCCGTACCGGTGTAGGCACGACAGCCGAGGGCGACATGCTCGCCGCTATGGGATTCAAATACGGCACCCCCGAGGCCACCGATTTCTCGGAGCGCGTTCACCGCGAACTGGCGTTGGCCGCATACCGTTCGTCGGTTGACATGGCACGCACCCGCGGAGCCTTCGCAATCTTCGATGCCGAGCGCGAGAAGAACAATCCCTTCATGAAACGCTTGGCCGAGGCCGATCCCGAAATGTATCAGGAAATGCTTAAATATGGCCGCCGCAACATTGCGTGCCTCACGATAGCGCCCACCGGAACTACTTCTCTGATGACTCGCACTACTTCGGGTATAGAGCCGGTGTTCATGCCTGTTTACAAACGCCGCCGCAAGGTCAATCCGGGCGATCCCAGCGTGCGCATCGACTATGTCGACGAGACGGGCGATGCTTTTGAGGAATACGTTGTCTATCATCCAAAGTTTGTTGACTGGATGAAGCTCAACAACATCGAAGTGAAGGACAACTACACCCAGGATGAGCTCAACGAACTCGTTGCAAAATCGCCCTATTCCGGCGCAACCGCCAATGAAATCGACTGGCTCGAAAAAGTCCACATGCAGGGACGCATCCAGAAGTGGGTCGACCATTCGATATCGGTCTACATCAACCTGCCGGCCGACGTAAGCGAGGAAATCGTGAATAAGCTCTACCTCGAGGCATGGAAATCGGGCTGCAAGGGATGTACCGTCTACCGCGACGGCTGCCGCTCTGGCGTTCTCATCGCGATGGAGCAGAAGTCCAAGAAATCGCAACCGGCTCCCCAGAATGAAGGATTCCCCGCACACCACGTTGCAAAACGTCCTATCGAACTCGATGCCGACGTTGTGCGCCTCCATAACAATAAGCAGAAATGGACTGCATTCGTGGGTCTTATTGACGGCAAACCCTACGAAATCTTCACCGGTCTCGCCGATGATGAAGATGGTATCTTCTGCCCGAAG
>CAYVTB010000046.1:0-13568 GCA_964454365.1 uncultured Bacteroides sp.
AAGGCAACGGCTGGAGCTACAAGTATGCCCGCCGCCAGTGGGAGCTTGTCGACCGCGAAGACCTCAAATACAAGTATCTCAACGCCTTTGACAACGCGATGATAGAGCTTGTCAGCGAAGAATACAACTTCCAGGCGCGCCCGGTGCAGAAACTCTGGGAGAAAGACGACGACCAGATCCTCGCCTTCATGCGCGGTGACCTTGTCTTCGTGTTCAACTTCAGCCCCTCGCGGTCGTTTGACGGTTACGGCATCCTGACTCCTCCGGGAAGCTACGACGTGGTGCTATCGACCGACAATCCCGACTTTGGCGGCTACGGCAACATCGACGAGGGCGTGGAACATTTCACAACCCCCGACCCCCTCTATGAACCCTCGGGCGTGGCATGGCTCAAGCTCTACATTCCGGCTCGCTCGGCCATGGTGCTCCGCCGCCACAAACGTCATCCCCGTACTTCAAAACGATGAATCCCCTGCCCTTCCTCCGGGAGCTCGCCCTGCACAACGAGCGACCCTGGTTTCAACAGCACAAGGCCGAGTATGAGGCCGTCAAAGCCGGCTGGATGGCCGACATCAACCGCTTCATCGCCGCCTGCAGCGAGTGGGAACCGGCCTACAGCCATCTCGACGCGGCGCAATGCTGCTACCGCATCTATCGCGACACGCGTTTCTCGCAGGACAAGACGCCCTACAAGACCTATGTCTCGGCAGCGCTCTCGTCCCGCGGACGCAAGGCGCGCATGGCCGGCATATACATCCAGGCCGGCGTGGAACTCAACGACAACGGCATCTACGGCGGCCTGTGGTCGCCTGACGCGGCCGAGTTGCGCAAAATGCGCCATGCCATTGTCGACAATATCGAGGAACTCGAGGAAATTCTCGCCGATCCCCGGCTGAAGGCCACGTTCCCCGAATGGTGGGGTCCCACGCTGAAAACCGCCCCCAAGGGCTGGGACCGCAACCATCCTCAGGCAGCCCTGCTGAGACTGCTTCACTACGGCCGCGAGCACCGCGTGGATCCCTCTTTCTGGGACGATCCCTCGTGGCCTGAACGCGCCGCCGAGCTGGCCGCCCCGCTGAAGCCCCTTCTCGACTTCCTGAACTACTCGCTCTACGAGGAATAAGCGCCCCTGAAATAGTTATAAAATGTTTAAATTTTGTCGGTTTAGAGGGATTTTGTAATTTTGCCGTCTGAATGTCTACTAAACTGACCATAGACGAGGGAAACTCGTCGACCAAGGTAGGGCTCTGGGAAGACGACCGGCTGGTTGTCGAGCAGAGCTACAGGCGCGTCGGCCTCGATGAGCTGGCCGCCGCCATTGCCGCGCTTCCCCGCTCGGAGCGGGCGATCTTCTGCTCGGTGTGCCGTCGCGACCCGCAAGAAATAAAAGAGATTTTCGGACCGTTGACCGACCGGCTCACCGTGCTCGACGCCACGACACCCCTGCCTATAAAAATCGACTACCGCAGCCCGGCGACCCTCGGGGCCGACCGTATAGCCGCCGCTGCCGGCGCCGCCGTCATCGCTCCGGGGCAGACATGTCTCGTAGTGGACATGGGCACCGCCATCACCTACGACGTGGTCACGGCCGACCGCCGTTTCATCGGCGGCAACATCGCCCCCGGAATATTCGTCAGGCTCGAGGCGCTGCAGCATTTCACCCGCGCGCTGCCCCTGGTGGAAACCGACGGCGACTGTCCCCGCTGGGGCTACGACACGGAGACGGCCCTGCGCTCGGGCGCTATCCGCGGCGTCGTCGGCGAGCTGCAGTACTACCGCCACTGCCTCAGTTCGGAAAGCCCCGCGACGGTCATCCTGACCGGTGGCTCGTCGGAACTCATTATACCTTATATCACATCGCCTATAACGGTCGAGCCCAACCTTGTGTTGATCGGCCTGAACTCCATACTCAATTACAATGAAAATTAAGAGCCTTATACTCGCAGCGATAATTATTGCAGTCGGCTGCACGGGGGCCAGTGCCCAGAACGGAACTATCTCGCCTTACTCGCGCTATGGCTACGGCCTGCTGAGCGACCACGCCACCTCGGCCCAGACAGCAATGGGCGGCGTGGGCTACGCGATGCACAGCGGACGGCAGATCAATGTCATGAATCCGGCTTCCTATGCCCGCGTAGACTCGCTGACCTTCCTCTTTGACATGGGCCTCGACCTGACGGCCCTGTGGACCAGCGAGACTTTCAACGATGAGAAGGTCACCGGCAACAACTTTGGCGGCGGCCTGGGCTATATCACCATGCAGTTCCCAGTGAGCAAGCGCATCGGCATGTCGGCCGGCCTGCTGCCGTGGTCGTCGGTGGGTTACTCCTTCGGTAACGGCATCGACAACGGCTACTCGTCGCGCTCGGGCGACGGCTCGCTCAACGAGCTCTATGTCGGTATCGCGGGACGCATCGTCGGCGGCCTCTCGATAGGTGTCAACGCCTCCTACCTCTTCGGCTCGACCAACAACTACACCTACGCCACGGCCGACAACGGAGCGGTATCGCTCTACCGCCGCGAAATCTCGGTTCGCGACTGGCACATCAACGCCGGCCTGCAGTATGTGCAGCCGATCGGCAACGACGTGCTCGCCCTGGGCGTGACCTTCTCGCCAGCCAAGGAATTCCTGGGCCATTCGCGCACCTTCCTCCAGAATATCGACACGGAACAGAACCAGTCGCAGATAGCGTCGGAACATATGCGCGACGGCTACTCTATGGCGGCCAGCTATGGCGCCGGCGTGAGCTACACGCGCAACTCGCGCCTCTTCCTGGAAGCCGACGTCACCTACCAGCCCTGGTCCAAGGAAAAATATGACGGCGCCACCGGCGTGCTCGCCAACCGCTACAAGATAGCTCTCGGCGGCAGCCTGCGCCCGGCCCTGCGCGGCAGCTACATGCGCCGCGTGGAATATCGCGCCGGCCTCTTCTATGACCGCGACTATCTTGTCATCAACGGCAACCATGTGCGCGAGTTCGGCGCCTCCGTCGGTCTCGGCTTCCCCGTTCCGGGCTACAAGACGGTAATCAACCTGGGCCTGCAGTGGCTCCACCGCCAGGCAACCCCCAACGCCCTGGTCAAGGAAGATTATCTCAATATCACTCTCGGAATCAACTTCAACGAGATGTGGTTCCGCAAGAGTAAAATCTATTAAAAGATACTTGATGGCGCGGGGAGCGATGTGCCTGCTGCCGGCCCTGGTGGCCGTCGCGTCGATTGCCGCGACGCTCGGCTCGTGCTCGGGCGAAAACCGCAGCTATGTGGCGCCGATCAGCGACCCGGCGGCCACTCCCACCATGTCGACGACCGATGTCGAGACATTTATCAGCGACTCGGGCTACACGCGCTATCACATTTCCACCCCCCTGTGGCTGATGTACGACGAGGCCGAGGAACCCTTCTGGCGCTTTCCGGAGGGTCTCGCCCTGGAGCAGTATGACGAGAACATGCAGCCGGCGGCCGACATCGTCTGTGACTCGGCAATCTATTACAGCCGCAAGCGCCTGTGGCGTCTCGACGGCCATGTGGTGATGGTCAACACCCTGCGCGACAGCTTCCTCACGACGCAGCTCTACTGGGACCAGTTCAACCAGAACGTCTACAGCGATTCGTTTATCCATATCGTGAGACAGGACCGCATAATCGAGGGCTACGGCTTCAAGTCCAACCAGAACATGACGGCCTACACCGTTCACCGCCCGACGGGCATCATACCGGTCGAGCGCCCCGAGCCGGGACAGCCGGCCGACACCGCAGCCGCCGACACCGCTCCGGTTAAAGCCGGGCGGCGACCCGCCCCCCGCAGCGCCTCGCAACGAGCTCTCGACGGCGGAGACGTCCGCGCCGCAACACCAATAAGACAAATAAACTCACCGATCAAGCGATGATTCATATAGAAACTTCCTGGATAATAATCACAGCCGTGTCGCTGCTGTTCTCGGCGCTCTTCTCGGGCATCGAGATAGCCTTTGTCACCTCCGACCGCGTCCGAGCCGAGCTCGATGTCGCCCGCGGCGGTGTCATCTCGCGCATCATCAACCGCTTCTATGCCAACGGCGAGTTTTTCATTTCCTCGATTCTCGTCGGCAACAACATCATGCTGGTAATCTACGGCATGGGCGCCGCGAAGCTCATAGAGCCGTGGTTGGAGACATGGATTTCGTCCCAGGCGCTCATCCTGCTGGCACAGACCCTGCTGTCGACATTGGTCATCCTTATCGCCGGCGAGTTCATCCCCAAGGCTATTTTCCGCATCAACCCCAACAGTTCGCTGAAGATCTTCGCGTTACCGGTGTTCATCTTCTATCTCGTCCTCTACCCCATCTCCTGGCTGTCGACGGCCCTCTCGCGCCAGCTGATGAAGATTGTCGGCATCAACAGCGCGAGCGCCAACGCCCGCGTAATTTCGGTCGAGCAGCTCAACACCTTCCTTGAATCAAACATCGACACCCTGGAGGAAAAGCACCAGGTCGTGGAAAACGAGGTCAAGATCTTCCGCAACGCACTCGATTTCTCGTCGACCCACCTGCGCGACTGCATGACGCCCCGCAACGAGCTGGTCGCCGTGGATCTGGACACAGTGACCCGCGAGGAACTCAGCTCGCTCTTCACCACCTCCGGAAGGTCAAAGATTCTCGTTTATCAGGACGACATCGACAATATCAAGGGCTATATCCATGTGAGCGAGCTCTTTGACCCGGATACTGACTGGAAAGACAATATCAAGCCCGTGCTTTTCGCGCCGGAAAACCTGCTTGCCAACAAGCTGATGCGTCGGCTCTTGCAGCAGAAGAAATCTCTGGCTGTGGTGGTGGACGAGTTTGGCGGCACGGCCGGCCTCATCTCGCTCGAAGATCTCGTCGAGGAAATCTTTGGCGATATCCAGGACGAGCACGACAAGCAACGCCTGGTGTCGCGCTGCATCTCACCAGGTGTCTACGAGTTTTCGGGCCGCTGCGAAATCGCCGACATCAACGAGCAATATGGCCTCGACCTGCCC
The DNA here is from genome assembly GCA_964454365.1 of uncultured Bacteroides sp. Taxonomy (GTDB): domain Bacteria; phylum Bacteroidota; class Bacteroidia; order Bacteroidales; family Muribaculaceae; genus CAG-873. The sequence goes on from CAYVTB010000046.1 coordinate 5,003, forward strand.
GAAAGCGACGACTACATCACCCTGGCCGGCTATATTCTGGAGTCAACAGGCACCATTCCCGCCCAGGGCGACAAGGTTGTGCTCGGCAATTGCATTTTTGAGATTATCCGCAAGACTGCTTCGCGCCTGGAGCTTATCGGGGTGGAGGTAACCGACCAACAATCAGCTGAGCAATAATGGCTTCCACAGGCAAAGTCTTCACGCTCACGCGCTACGGCAAGCCGGCTTTCCTGCTGACGGCAGCCGCTGTCGTGGCCATGTTCCTTTACATTTCCACCGGCCTTGTCCACGACCTGGAGGAACAGGAACGGGAGCGCATGCAGATATGGGCCGATGCCACCCGCGAAATCATCTATTCCGTTGCCGACAGCGACGCGCCGGCAGTGGATATCGACTTCCTGCTGCGCATCATCGAGAGCAACACAACTATCCCGGTGCTTCTCACTGACAACGATGGTAACATCCTCCAGCACCGCAATTTTGACCTCCCACAGCCTGTCGACTCGCTGAATCCCGACGAGATATCACCCGTCAACGAAGATTTCCTCAAGGCCAAGCTCGAGAAGCTGTCGCGTAGCACCAATGTAATCGACATCGAGGCCGGCCCCGAGATTTCGCAGCACCTTTACTACGAGGATTCCACGCTACTCAAGCGCCTGAGCCTTTACCCCTATGTCATCATAGCCGTGATGATCGCCTTTGTCGCAGTGGTTTACTTCGCCATGCTGTCGACCAAGCGCGCCGAGCAAAACCGCGTGTGGGTAGGTCTTTCCAAGGAGACGGCCCATCAGCTCGGAACGCCTATTTCCTCGCTGATGGCCTGGATGGAACTGCTGCCCGACATGGGCGTCGACCGCGAGACCGTCGCCGAGATGAACAAGGATGTCAACCGCCTGAGCACCATTGCATCGCGATTCTCCAAGATTGGTTCCGTACCGCAGATGACCCATGCCGATCTCAACGAGATAGTCTCAAATGCAACGACCTACATGGGCTCGCGTATTTCACGCCGCATCGACCTGAAGACCGAGAAAAGCGACGCTTCGCTGGAAGTCATGGCCTGTGCGCCTCTCTTTGAATGGGTGATGGAAAATCTTATCAAGAACGCCGTTGACGCTATGGACGGCCACGGATCAATAACCGTCACAACCGGCAGCGAAGGCCAGCGCGCATTCATCGAAGTTGCCGACACCGGCAAGGGCATCTCACGCAAGAATTTTAAGTCGGTCTTCCAGCCGGGCTTCACGACCAAGAGCCGCGGATGGGGCCTCGGGCTCACCCTTGCCAAGCGCATTATAGAGCAGTACCACGGCGGGGCGATCTATGTGAAATCATCGGTTCCCGGCCGCGGTACTACGTTCCGCATCGATATGCCTCTCTGTTAAGGGAGAGGTCAGATACCTGTATAGGTTGAGGGGGACAGGGCGCGAAGCTCGGCCTTTACATTTTCCGGTACATCAAGCGTATCGATAAAATGCGAGATGGTGAGAGCCGTCACGCCGTCGTTGGTGCGCGTGAGTTGCTTAAGTGCTTCGTAGGGGTTGGGATAGCCCTCGCGACGGAGGATGGTCTGGATGCCCTCGGCGACGACGGCCCAAGTGTTTTCGAGGTCGGCATCGATGGCGTCGCGGTTGAGCAGTAGCTTTGAAAGGCCTTTGGCGGTCGATGCTACGGCAATGAGAGTGTGTGCAAGGGGCACGCCGATATTGCGCAGGACGGTCGAGTCCGTGAGGTCACGCTGCAGGCGCGACACAGGGAGCTTCATCGCCAGGTGCCCGAGGATGGCATCGGCAATGCCGAGATTGCCTTCGGAATTCTCAAAATCAATGGGGTTTACTTTGTGGGGCATTGCTGACGAGCCTACCTCGCCCTCGCGGATGCGCTGGCGGAAATAACCGAGCGAAATGTACATCCACATGTCCCGGTCGAGATCGAGAATGATAGTATTGATGCGGCGCAGGGCGTCGAGCAGGGCCGCGAGGTTATCATAATTTGAAATCTGAGTCGTAAACGCTTCGCGCTCGATCGCGAGCTCGTCGCGGAGGAATTTAGCGGCGAAGGCAGCCCAGTCAATATCGGGGAAAGCTACATGGTGGGCGTTGAAATTGCCGGTAGCTCCGCCAAACTTTCCGGAAATCTTCACCTCGCGGAGGCTGCGGAGCTGTTCCTCGAGGCGGTAGACATATACTTCGATTTCCTTGCCGAGGCGTGTAGGCGAGGCGGGCTGGCCGTGGGTGCGCGCGAGCATCGCAACGCCGGCCCAGTCAGCGGCCATGCCTTTAAGAGTCTCGATAAGCGACTCAAGTGCCGGATAATAAGTGTCATTTAACGCAGCCGCGATGGACATGGGCACGGCGGTGTTGTTGATATCCTGGGACGTGAGCCCGAAGTGGATATATTCCTTGTACTTCTGCAGGCCCATAGCGTCGAAACGACGCTTTATAAAGTATTCGACGGCTTTAACGTCGTGGTTGGTTACTTTTTCTATTTCCTTGATCTCCCGGGCGTCCTCGAGCGAGAAACCGGTGTAGACCTCGCGCAGGGAAGCGACGCGGTCGGCGGGGAAATCGGCAAGCGACGGCAGGGGTATCTGCGTCAGAGCTATGAAATACTTGATCTCAACCTCGACACGATAGCGGATGAGACCGAATTCCGAAAAATAAGGCGCGAGCACCTCGCTGCGCGAGCGATAGCGGCCATCAACGGGCGACACGGCCGTCAGGGGGGAAAGTTCCATTTTTAAATAGCTGAATTAACAAAGATCTCAGTTGCGGAAAACCGTCACGGGGGACCTTTTCCGTGGTACAAAGGTACGATTTTCCCGCCAATTTTCATTACCGCGGAAGATGATTTCATAAAAAATCATTAACTTTGTGACATGACTACCTCAGCGACAGGCGCCCCGGTGCGCGGGCGCGCAGGCCTGGCCTCCGTCATGGCCCACCTTATTTTCATTGTCATCATCTGCATCCTCCCCGAGATGCTGATGCGCTATGCCGCGGGCGGCCGCAACGGCGCCGAGCCTACTCCCTGGTGGTTCTATGCCAAGAGCGGCGTGATGATCGCCGTGTTCTATATCAATTACTTCGTTATTATCGACCGCACATTGATGCGGCACCGGCGCCTGTGGCACTTCGTTGTGCTCAATCTGCTGCTTGTGGCCGGCATGGCCGTGCTGATGTGGTATCTCAACTCGCTCGGATGGGACTCGGTGCACCGTCAGCCCCGGCATCCCGACCAGGCTACGCGGGTCATCGTGCGCAATGTGTCCTTTATCCTGCGCGATGCCATCATGCTCGTGCTGTCGGTGTCGCTGGCCCTGGCCCTGAGGATGTCGGCGCGTTGGCTCGATCTTGAACGCCGGCGCGACCAGTTGCTGGCCGAGCGTCGCGAACACGAGCTCCGCAGCCTGCGCGACCAGCTTAACCCCCACTTCCTCTTCAACACCCTCAACAGCATCTACGCGCTCATCGACATCGCCCCGGCCGAGGCACGCAAAGCCGTCCTTGAGCTCAGCCGCCTGCTGCGCTATCTCGTCTACGAAAATCCGGCGAGCGTCGATATCCAGGACGAAGTGAACTTTATAAATAACTATGTGGAACTCATGCGCCTGCGGCTCGGAGAGCGCCCGATCGAGGTCAATATTGACATAAACACCTCCCAGCGGCCGCTCGTGCCTCCGCTGCTCTTCGTGACTCTGGTTGAAAACGCTTTCAAGCATGGTGTCACTACCCGCGTAAGCGATCCGGTGATAATCTCGATAAGCGCCACCGACAGCTGTCTCGTGTGCCGCACAGTGAATCATGTGGACCCGGCAGCGGGGCACGGTACCGACAGCGGAGTTGGTCTCGCCAACCTCCGGCGCCGCCTTGAACTCATCTATGGCCAGCGGGCCTCGCTCCACACCCTCAATAACGACGGCGTTTTTACGGCCGAAATAAAAATCACCGACCCATGGCTGCCCTTAGATGCCTGATAGCCGACGACGAACCCCTGGCTGTCAAGTTGCTCGAGTCTTATATGAAGAAACTCGACTGCGTGGCATCCCTGCGTTGCTACTCATCGGCTTCGCAAGCCCTCGAGGCTATTGAAGCCGGCGATGTGGATCTGGCGATCCTCGACATACGCATGCCCGGATTGAGTGGTCTCGATCTCGCCCGGGCAGCCGATAGCCGCGGCACGGCCGTTATTTTTGTCACGGCCTACCCCGGATACGCCCTTGAGGGCTTCCGTGTCCACGCTGCCGACTACCTGCTGAAGCCCGTGTCCTTCGATGACTTTGCCGAGGCGGTCGGCCGCGTGGCCGCCCGTTTCAACAGTGCCGGAAGTGCCTTCATCACCGTGCGCAGCGACTACCGCCAGGTGAGGATACCGCTTGATGATATTCTCTACATAGAAGGACTGAAAGACTATGTCAAGATATACACCGCTTCTCGCGAGCGCCCGGTGCTCACGCTCATGAATCTCAAGGCTCTTGAAGGGATGTTACCGGCCGAGCGGTTCATGCGCATCCACCGCTCCTATATCGTGAATCTCAATCACATCACTTCCTATGACCGCTCGGCTGTAATGATAGGCGGGGTGTCGGTTCCGGTTGGAGACACCTACCGTACAAGATTAATCGAAAAACTCTGAAACCCAATATGAAAGAATTAAGATGTCCGCGTTGCAACAGCGTCTTCAGCGTTGATGAAGCCGATTACGCCACGATTCTCGCGCAGGTCAAGAACAAGGAATTTGACGCCGAGCTGGCACGCCGCACCGCCGATATGGAAAAGACTGAGGCTGCGCGCCGCGAGGCCGAGGAACTGAAAATCAACAGCCGCCACCGCGACGAGCTCGCCGCACGCGACCGACGCGAAGATGAACTGCGCCGCAAAATCGCCGAACTCGAGAACAAGATCTCGGGCTACGACATGGCCTCGCGCCTTGCCCTCGAGCAGGCGCGCGCTGCCGGCGAACGCGACAAGGCAACGGCCCTCGCCGCCAAGGACAAGGAGATCGCCGACCTGCGCACGACGGTCGCCAACAATGACGCCCGCCTCGACCTTGCCCTCAGCCGCGAGAAACAGGCGTCCCTGCAGCAGCTGCAGGCTCTTGACAAGACGATAAGCAACCTGAAGCTTGAACTTGAGAGCGACCGTCGCCGGGCTGCCGAGCGCGAAAAGACCATGGAGGAAAAATTCAACTTCTATCTTGAGGAAAAAGACCGCGAGATCAAGCGATTGCGCGATTTCCGCCTCGAGATGTCGACCAAGATGGTCGGCGAGAGCCTCGAGCAGTACTGCTACAATGCCTTCAACGAGATCCGCGCAATGGCATTCCCGCGGGCCGTCTTCGGGAAAGACAACGATTCCTCGGGCGGTTCCAAGGGCGATTTCATCTTCCGCGATTACGACGGCGAAGACGAGTATATTTCCATCATGTTTGAAATGAAAAACGAGATGGAAACCACGGCCGGCGCTTCGCGCCACCGCAACGAAGACTTCTTTGACAAGCTTCATCGCGACCGCACGTCCAAGAACTGCGAATATGCCGTGCTGGTGTCCATGCTCGAGAGCGACAACCCTCTCTACAACCGCGGCATTGTCGACGTCTCGGCTCCGGGACGCGAAAAAATGTTCGTGATCAGGCCCCAGTTCTTCATCCCCGTGATTTCTCTGCTGTGCAAGGCCGCGCGCGGCAGCGTAAAATATATCCGCGAGCTGGAACTGGCCCGCAATCAATCGGTAGACATCACCAATTTTGAAATTAAACTGGATAAATTCAAGGGCGACTTCAGCAAGCACATGGGAGCGGCCCACAAGAAATACTCCGATGCCATTGAGCGCATCGACAAGGCTATCAAAGCCCTGTCCACGATACGCGAGCTCTTCGAGGGGTCGGAGCGCGAGATGAGGGCAGCCGAGAATACCCTCGAGAACAATCTAACCATCCGCAAGCTCACCTGGGGCAACCCGACGATGAAAGCAATGTTTGAGGAAGCGCGCCGGGCTGAGCAAAATGCGCTGGACAACCCCGATAATAAATAACATATCTTATTACTGCTTATCACATAACTAACCATGAAAAGATTCAAACTCATTCCCGCCGCCCTTATTGCGGGCGCACTTTCACTCTTCGGAGCCCCGCGGACTCCCATCGTGACCAATATCGAGCCTCCCTGCTGGTGGGTAGGCATGAAAAACGACACCCTGCAGCTCATGGTCTCCGGCCCCGGCGTAGCCGCGGCCAACGTCGCTGTGGACTATCCCGGCGTGACCCTGACACAACAGGTCGCTCTTGAAAGCCCCAACTACAAATTCCTTTATCTCCACATCGGGCAGGACACCCGTCCGGGCGACATGCAACTTACATTCTCGCTTAACGGTCGCCGGGAGAAGATCAATTACCCGCTGCTTGCGCGTGACCGCGATGCAGCCGATTATCGCGGCTTCGACGCCTCTGACGTCCTCTATCTCATCATGCCCGACCGCTTTGCCAAGGGGAGCAACAAGGTGAATCCTGCCGTCAGCTCCCTCGACTATAACCCCGCCGTGAACAGGGAAAATCCCAACTCGCGCCACGGCGGTGACATCGCCGGCATCATGAATCATCTTGACTATCTCGACTCGCTCGGCGTCACGGCCCTGTGGCTCTGTCCTGTCCTTGAGAACGACATGCCCGGCGGGTCGTATCACGGCTATGCCACAACCGATTATTATAATATCGATCCTCGCTTCGGTACCAATCAGGAGTGGAACGACTTGATCGCCGCTGCCCATGACAAGGGGCTCAAAGTAGTGATGGACATGATTTTCAACCACAGCGGATCTAATCATCCCTGGATGAAGGACATGCCGTCGCAGGACTGGTACAACCATCCCGAGGGCGACGTGCTCACCAATTTCCGCCTGACTACCGTCCACGACCCCTATGTGAGCGACTATGACCTTGACAAGACCGTCAACGGCTGGTTTGTTCCCTCGATGCCCGACCTCAACCAGCGCAATCCCCATCTTATTAAGTATCTCACCCAGAACTCAATCTGGTGGATCGAATCGTCGAAAATCGACGGCATCCGCATGGACACCTACCCCTATGCCGACATGAAGGGCATGAGCGACTGGGCTCGCGACGTGCTCGCCGAATATCCCGGCTTCAACATCGTGGGCGAGTGCTGGTATGGCAACGAGGCAGGCGGAGCATACTGGCAGGCCGACAGCCGTCTCAACCGCTTCCAGACCAATCTCCCGACAGTCATGGACTTCTGGTATATCATAAACGGTGCCAAGGCCTTCAATGAGGCGACCGATCCCTGGAATGGCCTCAATCATGTCTATGACCATCTGTCGCAGGACTTCCTCTTCCCCGATCCCCAGCGTATACTGACCTTCCTTGACAATCACGACAGCGACCGCTTCCTGGCCTCCATGCCCGAATCTCCCGAGGACCTCGGCTCCTGGAAACAGGCCCAGACTCTGCTGCTCACCTCCCGCGGTATTCCGCAGATATACTATGGCACGGAAATCCTCATGAACGGCTCCAAGGAAGGCAGCGACGGATTTGTGCGCCGCGACTTCCCCGGCGGATTCCCCGGCGACGCTGTCGATGCTTTCACTGCTGAAGGTCGCTCTCCGGTACAGAATGAAGCCTGGACCTTCCTGTCCACACTGCTCAACTGGCGCCGCGGCGAAATCAATCCCGTGATTGCCAAGGGCTCGCTCAAGCATTTCATGCCTCAGAACGGCATTTATGCCTATGAACGTCGCCTCGGCGACAAGGCAGTAGTCGTGATGATGAACGGCAACGACGAGCCTCTCACCGTGGAGACCGACCGCTACGCCGAGGTCCTCCCCGAGGGCTCCGTGTGGCGCGACATGCTCACGGGCAAGAGCGTCACAATCACTCCCGATCTCACATTCTCGCCCCGCCAGATCTTGATTCTCGAGAATCAGGCCGCTGCCGGGCGTTGATGAACTATTGCATGCAGCTGAGTGTTATACAATTAAAACATCTATTATGAAAAAGTTATTACTCAGCATTATGGCCCTGGCGACCGTTACGTTTGGCGCAAGCGCCATGAATCTTAAGGAGGCATTCAATGCCCTCTCCAATCTTCCTGCTGTATCTATTACAGCGCCCGATTACAACCTTCCGGTTGTCAGCGAAGTAGTCCTTAACGGACAGATCGCGGCCGCCTACAATCTTGACGCGGAGCAGATATTGCAGACCGGCAATGCAGCCCTGACAATCCTGAATCAAGTGCCCCTCGTCTACATGATCAACGGCGGTTGCAACCACTACGTTGGGGCGTTCATATATACCACACCCAACGACGAAGGAACCAACGATATCCTCATCGTCACACTCTCGGGCTATAAAGGCTCGATGGTTGCCATGTATGGTCAGGTCGACGACACCGTCAAGAACGCTATCTGTAGTGCACCGCTCAACATCCAGGGTGACTTCTTGAGCATAGACACCGGTGACATACCCGACGTAGGCTACTTCAACATCACCCTCAGCAAAGCCCGCTGAAACGGGATTGGTTAAAATATAAAAGTCCTCGCGTTTTTTCGACGCG
>CAYVTB010000047.1:0-13001 GCA_964454365.1 uncultured Bacteroides sp.
TGAAGAACCCTGGCGCCAGGAGCACCTCTGGGAACTCACCAATTATGCTCTGGAAGCCTTCCGCAACATGGGTATTGAAATCGGCAACACGTCTACCCCGATCATTCCCCTCTTTGTACGCGACGACTACAAGACCTACAAGATTACCCGCGACCTCTTTGAGGACGGCGTCTTTGTAAACCCCGTGGTTTCGCCGGCAGTAGCACCTCAGGACACTCTGATCCGCTTCAGCCTCATGGCAACACACACCAAGGAGCAGGTCACCGAGGCTCTCGAGAAGATTCAGAAAGTATTCCGCAAATACGAGCTCATTCCCTGATTCAAGAGAATCAACCGACAATATAATCAATACCGTGGTAGGCATCGGCCGGTCACGGTATTTTTTTATAGAAGATGTGTAATTTTTTGACGGATTGCGCGTCTAACAAATAAAGCTAATATATCACCAATGGAAAATATCATCAAAGTTGAAAACGTGAGCAAGGCGTTTACCAACCATGTGGCTCTCGACAACGTATCGCTCGAGGTGCCTGCAGGAAAGGTTTACGGATTGCTCGGTCCCAACGGGGCCGGCAAGACCACGCTCATCCGCATCATCAATCATATCACGGCACCCGACAGCGGCAACGTGATTTTCGACGGCCATCCGCTGACAGCCGCCGATATCGTGAATATAGGCTATCTGCCCGAGGAGCGCGGCCTGTATAAGAAAATGAAGGTCGGCGAGCAGGCCCTTTTCTTCGCGCGTCTCAAGGGATTGTCGCGGCAGGAGGCTATGACATCGTTGAAAAGCTGGTTTGAACGTCTCGAAATCAGCGACTGGTGGAACAAAAAAGTCGAAGAACTGTCCAAGGGCATGGCCCAGAAGGTGCAGTTCATCGTGACCGTTCTTCATAATCCGCGTCTGCTGATCTTTGACGAACCTTTCTCGGGCTTCGATCCTATCAATGCAGGCGTGCTGAAGCGCGAGATCCTCAAGCTCCGCGACCAGGGTGCAACGGTAATCTTCTCTACCCACAACATGGAAAGTGTCGAGGAACTCTGTGACAACATTTCCCTGATCAACAAGTCACATAATATTCTGACGGGGAATGTCGCAGAACTCAAAAAGCGCTTTAGCGACAACCGGTACGAAATTCTCTTCACGGGCGATGTCACGGATTTCACCGGAGCGGTCCAGCCGATAGTCAACACCCTGATAACTACCGAACCCGACAGCGAGGGCTGCCGCCGCGCCTCGTTCGCGCTCAAGAGCGCCGACGATCTGCGCTCGGTGATCGCCGCCGCAAACGGCGCAGTCGACATCCAGGGATTCAACCGCCTGCTGCCGTCAATGAACGACATCTTTATCCGCACCGTAGAAGCAAGTAATCAAACTTCAACACCTCCCGCATTATGAAAAGTAATCTTGGATTAATCATATCGCGCGAATACCTCGAAAGAGTGAAGCGCAAGAGTTTTATCATCTCCACGATCCTGATGCCGCTGCTGATGCTCGGCATAATGATCGCCCCTACCCTTATTGCCATCTTCTCGGGGCCCGAGGAACAGACAATCGCCGTCATCGATGAGTCGGGTGTGATAGCCCCTACCCTGCAGAACGAGGGCGTCATAACCTTCCACCGTGTCAACGAGGACATTGCCGATCTGAAGAACAACAATGCCGACTATGACGCTATCCTCACGATCGGCGCCGACGTTGTCTCGCAGCCCAACGGTGCAGTGAAGCTTTACACATGGGGCGCTCCTTCGATGCAGACCGAGCTCTATATCACTCAGCAGCTCGAGAAAACCATCGAAAACCTGCGCATCCGCGCCTACGACATCGATAATCTGGCAGAAATTCTCAAGGAAGTGCAACCCGATATCACCCTTGAAACGTTCCGTATCGACAGCGATGAGGAACAGTCGACCTCGTCAATGCTCAGTTACGGATTGGGCATGTTCACAATGTTTATCCTCTATATGTTCATCCTCCTTTACGGCCAGATGGTGATGACCTCGATTATCGAGGAAAAGAACAACCGTGTGCTCGAGCTTGTCGTCTCGTCGGTAAAACCGTCCGACCTGATGTGCGGCAAGATTATGGGTATCGGTCTGGTGGCGATCACTCAGATACTAATCTGGGCAGTGCTGCTGATAATCTGCAGCGTGTGGGTTATGCCGCCGCTGTTGAAAGCAGCCACCATCAGCGATCCTTCCATTGCGGCTGCCATGAGCCAGCTGACCGATGTTTCATTTATGGTCAACCTCTTTGTGTTCATGCTCCTTTTCCTGATCGGCGGCTATCTGTTCTACTCGTCGATATTCGCTGCAATCGGCTCGGCTGTGGACAACATTCAGGATGCTTCGCAGCTCACATCCATCGCTATGGTACCCATCATCCTCGCGCTGATTGTTTCAACGACTGTAGTTAATGATCCCAACTCGGGTATAGCCTTCTGGTGCTCGATAATCCCGTTCACATCTCCCATGGTGATGATGGTGCGCCTGCCCTTCGGAATCCCCGTGTGGGAAGAAATCGTGTCGATCGTTGTGCTTTATGCCAGCTTCCTGGCAATGATCTGGCTCTGTGCCAAGATCTACCGCGTCGGCATCTTCATGTACGGCAAGAAGCCCTCGTTTGCCGAGATTATCAAGTGGACCCGTTACAAGTAAGAAAATGGCTACGAAATATCCCCGCGGAGGCTGGACAGTGGTAGCCAGCTACAGCGACCAAGGCGCGGCTTATATCGCCAAAGGTATGCTCGAAAGCAATGGACTGATCGTCGAGATGCTTAACGCGACTATCTCTACTGTCTACCCCATGACTGACACCTGGGCTCCCGTGGAGCTCGCCGTGCCGACATCCATGGCCGAGATCGCCCGCAAACTGCTTAACCTCGAAAACCCGAAGTAAAGCGACAATCTATTAAGGTAAATATTAAGCGGCGCGTCAGACGATTCTGACGCGCCGCTTAATATTGGGGACCCCGGTTAAACCGGAGAATTAGAAGTTTAATGTAATACTACCTTGGAAGAAACGCCGTCCTGACGCTTGATGTAAAGACCGGGAACCATATCAGTGATATTCACGCGAACACCCTGGAGGTTGTAGTACTCAACATCACTCGATTGTGATTCAATTGTGATGCTCTCCACGCCTGACTCGTAACCGGGCATGAGAACATACGAAGCGACGCCATCGTCATTTTTAAACAGATGAGACATGCTGTACTGAGGCAGCAGAATACGCATAGCATCTGCCGGGATGTCGATGCGACCGTCTTTCAGAGTGATATTACAGCTCTCGGGATAATCTTCAAGGAACTCCTCGAGTGAATCATAATTATTGGAGGACAGACTCAGAATATACATCATGCCATAAGTTTCAAGGCTGATGCCGGTAAATTGAGAAGTAATGACAACCATCTCGGGACGGGTACAATCGATAATGAGATCGCGACCTGTCTCTACGATATAATCAAATGGCTTCACAAGCTTGTAGAGACCGGGAGTCTTGACATTCTCCAGGATTTCAATGCTGCGTTCAGCGGTCTCAACACCTGCGATAAAGGTGCCTACATAGCCGTCAAAAAATTTACCTTCGCCAATGCTTTCCCACTCTTCAACAAATTCGTGGCCGGGCAGAGTGAGATATCCGGAGTAAAGATCGACGCCCTCGGTCCACTCGCCGGGCTCGCAATAGCCCGAAACGGGATCCTCCCACATATACATTGGAGCGCATGAAGGAATGTAGATAACACCGTCTTCCATGTAAATATTGAATTCGGGATAATCCTCGATAAATTCATCCTTTTCGTAATAATACTCCTCTACGGCATAAGCTGAAAGACTGCACACCCAGGTATCTCCATCCTCTTCTTCTGCAACGCCGGAATTCTGCATGGGGATATGCACAAACTCGGGGTCGGTGGCATCGATAACCAGATATAACGTACCGGCATCAGCCATCTCGGGCCAAGGATTGACTACACGATAAAGACCGGGAGTCTGCTCGCTCTCCTGCACGGTAACTTCAACGGGATCGTTGGAAAAACCTTCAAACAGGTTTGTCATGATTGCATCGGAATATGTGCCGATGCCGAGATCCTTCCAAGTCTGATCTTCATCAAAATCTTCAGCCTTCATAAGCGGAGCCTTGCACACGTTCATGTTGGATCCTGAATGGCGTTGGGTTAAAGACTGAGCAGCAACACTGCGTCCCGCTTTAGCGAGCCTGTGGGCAGGGCTTGCAACTGCGGCGGAAGCCGAGAGGCCGGCTGCCAAAGCCAATAAGTAGAACTTTTTCATAGTGAAATGATGTAAAAATTTAACAGAAAGAAATTTAGATATTTGAAATAAAGAAATTATAAATCTAACATTATTTTTTATGATGTTGACCTGAACCGAAGTGCGGTCCAGGCGAACGTGCGAAGAGTTTAGCGATCAGGTCGGGGCGGTGAAGGCGGTGCAGCGAGCGCTCGATGTCAATTCGATACTTACGGTCATACCAGAAAAAGTATTTTCGCTGGGCAAGTTTCTGCTCGGGGCGGGTCGCAGTAAAGATCTGCTTACCGGTGTAAGGATGGACACCGCTGTAATAAATCTCTGTAGCCACGGTCATGGGAGTCGGCGTGAAATCCTGGACCTGCTCAAGATGGAAGTCGAGCTCCTTGGTTTTCACGGCAAGCTCGGCCATGTCGATTTCACGGCAACCGGGGTGGCTCGAGATGAAATAAGGAATGAGCTGCTGTCGCAGGCCGTTGCGGTGATTGACAGCATCGAAAACCTTGTTGAACTCGCGGAAGAGCTCAAACGAGGGCTTGCGCATCACTTCAAGAACAGCATCCTCGGTGTGCTCCGGAGCGACTTTAAGGCGCCCCGAGACATGATTTGCGATCAGTTCGTCATTGTAGCGGCGGTTAGCGCTGTCAACGTCCTTGTCGCCTGTGCGATGCATGGAAAGGTCGTATCTCACGCCACTGCCGACAAAAGATTTCTTCACACCGGGCAAAGCATCAACGTCGCGGTAAATGTCGAGCAGCGGGCGATGGTCGGTATCGAGATTGGGACACACGGCGGGATGGAGGCAGGAAGGACGTTTGCAACGGCTGCAGATACTCTTATCCTTTCCGCCCATGCGGTACATATTGGCCGAGGGACCGCCGAGGTCACTGATGTAACCTTTGAAATCGGGCATGCGCGTGACCTGACGCGCCTCGCGCATGATTGATTCCTTGGAACGCGAAGCGATAAACTTGCCCTGGTGGGCCGAGATGGTGCAGAAAGCACACCCGCCGAAACAGCCCCGATGAAGGTTGACCGAGTGGCGAATCATTGTGTAGGCCGGTATTTCCTTGCCCTTGTAGCGGGGATGGGGCAGACGGGTGAATGGCAGGTCAAAGGCCGCGTCAATCTCGCCCGGTTTCATCGCCGGATACATGGGATTTACCTTAACGGCCCGGTCGCCGTAGGCTTGCCACAGAGGAAGGCCGCCGTCAAATGCATTGCTCTGCTGCTCGATGTGCTTGAAATTGGCGCTTTGAAGAGCGGGAGTCCGGCGACAATCATCCCAGCTGTTAAGGATAATACTGTCGGGAGAATCTGCGGCAGGTAATTCAGACACAGGAAGACAGACGACACTCTGTCGCAGATCGGTGATATCGCCGATCTTTTCACCGGCATCAAGACGACGGGCGAGCTCAACTATGTTGCGTTCACCCATGCCGTAGAGCAGCATATCGGCCCCGGAGTCGAGCAGTATCGACGGCCGCAGTCGGTCCTGCCAGTAATCGTAATGAGACAGGCGACGCAGCGAGGCTTCGATGCCGCCGGCAACAATCGGCACATCGGGGTAAAGCTCGCGCAAAATCTTGGTATAAACAATCGTAGGATAGTCGGGACGCTGACCATGCCGGCCCCCGGGAGTATAGGCGTCATCGGAACGCAAACGCCGGTTGGCGGTATAATGGTTCACCATCGAATCCATCGCGCCGGCCGACACTCCGAAAAACAGCCGCGGACGCCCCATCTTACGGAAATCGCGTAGATCGTCCTGCCAGTTGGGCTGCGGCACGATAGCGACTTTATAGCCGGCAGCTTCCAGAACACGGCCAATCACAGCCGCTCCAAAAGAGGGATGATCCACATAGGCATCGCCAGTGAAGAGAACGACATCAAGCTCGTCCCAGCCACGCGCTTTCACTTCCTTGGCTGTTGTAGGCAGCCAGGAATCGGCCTTCAGGTTGTTGTAATCAATTTCAGGAGGAGTATTCATCACTTCATCGTCTCGAGACGGGCCTCGAGTTTTATGATTTCGTCGCGCAGACGTGCTGCTTCAATAAATTCCATTTCCTTGGCGGCAGTAAGCATCTGTTCGCGCAGGCGATTGATAGAGCGCTGCAGCTCTTCGCTGTTCATATAAGGCACAACGGGATCGGCGGCAATATCGACAGCAGTAGAATATTCATTACCATAGGGCACGGCGGGTGCCTTCTTGGCGAGCGCCTCGGCGCGACGACGTTTTTCCTTAGCGGTAAGAGGTTTGCCCGATGCGATGGCCGCTGCTGCAACATCATCCTCATCCTCGCGGCCAACGATAGCATGCCGGGCCTTGATAATGGCCTGCGGTGTTATGCCATGCTTTTCATTGTAGGCAAGCTGGATAGAACGACGGCGCTCGGTCTCGTCGATGGTCTGTTGCATCGAATCCGTAATCTTGTCGGCATACATGATGACTGTGCCATTGAGGTTACGGGCGGCACGACCGACAGTCTGAGTCAGTGAGCGATGGCTACGCAGGAAGCCTTCTTTGTCGGCGTCGAGGATAGCGACCAACGAAACTTCGGGAAGGTCAAGGCCCTCACGCAGGAGGTTGACGCCAATCAGGACATCAAACACACCGGCACGCAGGTCGTCAAGAATCTTGATGCGGTCCATGGTCTCAACATCGCTGTGGATATACGCGGTTTTTATCTTTGCCTTAAGGAAATAGTCATTGAGCTCCTCGGCCATGCGCTTGGTGAGGGTCGTGACGAGAGTACGCTCGCCCGCATCGACGCGACGGCTGATTTCCTCCATAAGATCGTCGATCTGATTGAGAGAAGGCCTTACCTCGATAACGGGGTCAAGAAGCCCCGTCGGACGGATAACTTGCTCAACCACGACGCCTTCACTACGCTGCAGTTCATAATCGGCGGGAGTGGCGCTGACATACACTGTCTGGTGGGTCATACCCTCAAATTCCTCAAAGGTGAGCGGCCGGTTGTCGAGCGCGGCGGCCAGGCGGAAGCCGTAGTTGACAAGATTGGTCTTGCGCGAAAGGTCGCCACCAAACATGGCTCGAATCTGAGGAATCGTCACATGGCTTTCATCAATAATGGTCAGATAATCCTTAGGGAAGTAATCAAGTAGACAGAAAGGGCGGGCACCGGGTTCGCGGCCGTCGAAATAGCGGGAATAATTCTCGATACCCGAGCAATATCCGAGTTCCTTGATCATTTCTACATCGTAGGTAACGCGTTCCTCGAGTCGCTGGGCTTCGAGAAGACGATCTTCGCGCTTGAAAGCCTCGACCTGCTCGCCAAGGTCAAGCTGGATCTGAGCCACGGCCGAGGCCTGCCGGGCAGGAGAGGTAACGAAAATGTTGGCGGGATAAATCTTGAAGGTATCGTGAGTGCCGAGGGGATTGAGGTCCTGGGCATGCAAGGTCGATATTGACTCAATCTCATCGCCCCAGAAGACGATGCGGAGGACAATTTCCTCGTAGGCAAGCCTGATGTCGATAGTATCGCCCTTGACACGAAATGTGCCTCGGCGCGTCTCGACCTCATTTCGCGAGTAGAGGGCACCGACAAGCTGGCGCAGGAAAGCGTTGCGGGTGATTTTCTGACCCACGGAGACATTCACGACATTGGCATTGAATTCCTCGGGATTTCCGATACCGTAAAGACAGGAAACCGAAGAAACGACAATGACATCGCGACGCCCCGATAGAAGAGCCGAGGTGGTTGCGAGGCGCAGGCGATCAATCTCATCGTTGATCATCAGGTCCTTCTCAATATATTTATCAACCGAGGGAATGTAGGCCTCGGGCTGATAATAATCATAGTAGGACACGAAATATTCGACGGCGTTCTCGGGGAAGAACTGCTTGAATTCGCTGTAAAGCTGAGCAGCGAGTGTCTTATTGTGACTCAGAACGAGTGTGGGGCGACCTGCCTGCGCGATGACATTGGCCATCGTGAAGGTCTTGCCCGAGCCTGTGACACCGAGCAGTGTCTGAGCCGGAGTACCGTCGTTGACACCTGTGACAAGCTGCTCGATGGCCTGGGGCTGATCGCCCGTCGGTTTATATTGTGAAGAGAGTTTAAATTCCATTTACACAAAAGCTAAAAAACGTCCGCCGCATCGGCGGCGACTATCTTGCAAAGTTACAAAATTTTTCCGACCCGGCAATCGATAACGCCAAACTGCTGCCACTAAAAACCGCCGGGAACAAAGAGGTTATTCGCAGTCAGGAGGATAACTCAAACTTTTGGCCTTGGCCGGTTGTTTTAATTAAAAACGTTTCTGCTTTATTTATGAAGAAATTTACAAAGATAGTGGCTACAGTGTCGGATAAACGCTGCGATGTTGACTTTATCCGTCAGCTGGCCGATGCAGGTATGAATGTGGTGCGCATGAATTCGGCGCACCTTGATCGCGACGGTTTTAAGAAGATTATTGAAAACACCGGCAAGGCCGACCCTTCTATTGCCATAATGATGGATACGAAGGGCCCGGAGATTCGTACAACTCGCACAGTGGGCGATATACCGGTTCGTTTCAATGCGGGCGATATGGTAAAGGTTGTCGGCGACCCGGAGGGGTTGACGTCGGCTGAAACCATCTGTCTGAATTATCCGCTTATTGCCGAGGACGTGAAGACCGGCGACCGGCTGCTGATCGACGACGGCGAGCTCGGCTTTGTAATTACTTCGGTGGAGGGACCGCGAATCATTGCCCGTGCCGAAAACGACGGCACGCTCGGTTCGCGAAAGAGCGTGAACGTGCCTGGAGTGAGCATCGCTCTGCCGGCTGTAACCGAGCGCGACCGCCGCAACATCGGCTATGCAGTAGAGTTGGGTGTCGACTTTGTGGCACACTCTTTCGTACGTTCGGCCGATGATGTGCACCAGGTGCAGGCGATACTGGACGAATTAGGTAGCTCCATCAAAATCATTTCGAAAATTGAAAATCAGGAAGGCGTCGACAATTTCGACGAAATATTGGCCGCAAGCTATGGCATAATGATTGCCCGCGGCGATCTCGGCATTGAAGTGGCTGCAGAGCGTATCCCCGGCATTCAGTTAATGATGATAAATAAATGCATAGCGGCACACAAGCCTGTGATCGTGGCCACGCAGATGCTTCACTCGATGATCGAGCACCCGCGACCCACGCGCGCCGAGGTGAGCGATGTGGCTGGCGCTGTGTATCAGCGCGCGGATGCCATGATGCTATCGGGCGAAACCGCATATGGCAAATATCCCGTCGAGGCCGTGCGTATTATGAGCCGCGTGGCCGCCGAGGTCGAAAGCTCCCAGTACGCACAGACTGAAGCACCCCCAATGCACGACCGGCTGATAACTTCGTTTCTTTCTCGCCAGGCTGTTATGTCGGAGCAGCGAGTAGGTACGAAAGCTATCCTGACCGATACCTACCACGGCCTCACGGCGCGGTACATTGCATCGTTCCGCGGTTCAAATCCCACTATCGCAGTATGCTACAACCGCGAGGTTCAACGTCATCTGGCTTTGAGCTACGGTGTCATGACCTATTATCATCCTCTGAAAACCGTCAGGACTGACTATCGGCCGAAAAGTGCGTTCAAGCATCTTGTAGACCGGGGTACGTTGAAAGCCGATGACCTGGTGGCCTATCTGTCGGGTACCGATGCCGGCGCAACACGCCTTGAGATCGACACCCTCGAAAACCTTATGAAGTAAGTAACTCCTGAATGTTAGGATTTATCTAAGTCGAAATAATTTAGATCAAGTGGATAGACAAGATCAATACCTACTTCTACTGAAAATGCACGATATAGAGTAAGGAAATCAGCTAAAATTCAATATTTACCTGCAAATAAACGAAAACTTTAGTTCTAACATTTGTTATTGTAATATATATTATATATCTTTGCAATATCAATGATAGCACTATGGAATTAGCAGTAAATCGTAAATCAACAATGTTCCGTCTTCGTGCCGATTTAGTGGAACGACTGAAGCAATTGGCCGCAAAAGACAACAGAAGTCTAAACAATTATGTTGAGACTATTCTAATGGATGTGGCTTACAACACACCTAATGAGACTACTGTTGCAGCAATGAAGGAAGCTCGGAACCAGGCAAACCTTACGACAGTCGACATGAGTAGTTATGAGGCATTCCTCAATTCTCTCGATTTAAAATGAAAGAGATTAAAGCGGCGAATAGCTTCAAGAAAGATTTGAAACGATATGCTAACAGGCCTAAAAAGCTGAAAGAATTATATGAATTCATTGACGCATATCTACGAACGGGCAAACCTATCCCCGCAAAATATCGTCCTCACATGTTAATTGGAGATTATGCCGGACATATGGAATGTCATATTGAGAGCGACTATTTGCTGATTTGGATAGATGAGGAGACTAATCTTGTGAAACTTATCCGCTTAGGCACACATTCTGAATTATTTCGCTAAAATGATTTAGTTACAACCTTTTTTAGCAGTTTAATAGAATTATAGACTGTCTGTGTCGCGGAGGACGACGGGAAGCTCGTCGGTATCCACTTTCCCACGGAGGGTGACAGGAATCGACTTCATTGCCACGAAATACTCCGGTATCATATAATCGGGGAGGCGTGCCGAGAGCCAATTTTTCAGTCCGGCAAGCGAATAGCTGCGCTTGCGGGCAACGAAATATGCAACAAGATAAGGCATCCCGTTATCGTCGACAAAAGGCCTCACTACACACTTATCAACCTCTGGCGCCTGATTCAGCACGTTCTCTACTTCCTCGGGCTCCACTCTCTGGCCGAGAATCATCACCTGGTCATCGCGACGATGAAGAAAAGCGATGTTTCCGTCGGGCAGTTCATAGCCAAGGTCCCCGCTGCGATAAAGGCGGCGCCCATCCGGTAGGACTACAAAATTGACACTCTCGGGAACGTAACCGAGGTAGCCGAGCGAAACCCCTTCACCGGCAATACAGATCTCTCCTACCTGGCCTTTCTTGACAGGTTTAAGGCGATTATTGAGAATACTGACACTTACACCCTTGACTGCGTGTCCGATAGGATATGTACCATCGGCGAGAGGCTCGATATTATCGCAGCGCATATATGTCGCGCAGACGGTTGCCTCCGAGGGACCGTAGGTGTTATAAATCATGGCACCGCAATTGCGCAGGCGGTCCATGTAGGCAGCGCGGAGCACATCTCCACCACTGATGATGAGTCGAATACTTTCGGGAACAGACTCAAGCTTGTTCATATCGGCCAGAAGATAGGGGAACCCGCTGACGATGGTGACATCGTGGCGCTTGATGAAGGTCATCAGATCCTCGATATGCCCCTTGGCTGTGGTATGGGCCGGGGGAATGGCAATCGCTGCACCGTTGAGCAGGGAGGCAAAGACCTCCTCGACAAATATATCAAACGAGCACACAGACAGCTGCAACATGACGTCGCCTTCTCCGATCTTAAACTCGTCTTTAAAAGCCTCGGAATAATTGACCACTGCCGAGTTCTGCACAATCACCCCTTTGGGCTGACCCGAGGTGCCTGACGTATAGAGAATGTAGGCCGGCGAACCGGGCAGCGAGCGATCTTCCATATCGACCTTGACCCAGTCGAGCTTACGGCAAAAATTATCATCAATAATGAGCTCGATACCGGCCGAGTCCATCATGTATTCCCGGCGCTCCAGCGGCAGCGAGGGCTCGACAGGGACATAGGCAGCACCGCTCTTGAGCACTGCCAGCATGGCGGCAATCATCTCGACCGAGTGTGACATACAGATGCCGACGCGCCTCGGAGCCGCATCGTAGAAACGGGCCATAATTGAGTCAACCATAAGGTCAAGTTGCCGGTAAGTGTAGCTGCGGCCGTCTTCGAGGACCGCAGGATTGTTAGGACAATTGTCAACACATTCGCTGAATCGGGAGTAAATGGTCGAGTCGATCATAAGTGATGATTATTTATTGCACTAATTACTTAAAACATCATTATTACAAGTGCACGGCGCCCTTTGTTCACGGAAGGGGAAAAAATATACTTCCGACCGGAAATCGAGTCGGAAGTATAAGTATTTTTAAATCGGGATTTATTTCAGGGAGCAGTTGTTGCAGCGCTCGGAGATCTGAGTGAAGAAGTCGTTGCCCTTGTCATCAACGAGGATGAATGCGGGGAAATCTTCAACCTCAATTTTCCAGATGGCTTCCATGCCGAGCTCGGGATATTCCAGCAACTCAACTTTCTTGATAGAATTCTGAGCGAGAACAGCAGCGGGGCCACCGATCGAGCCGAGATAGAAACCGCCGTGTTTGTGGCAGGCATCGGTAACCTGCTTTGAGCGGTTGCCCTTGGCGATCATGATCATAGAGCCGCCGGCAGCCTGGAACTGGTCGACATAGGAGTCCATGCGGCCTGCAGTTGTGGGACCGAATGAACCGCTGGGCATTCCGGCAGGAGTCTTGGCGGGACCTGCATAGTAGATGGGATGATCCTTAAGGTACTGAGGCATGGGCTCGCCACGGTCAAGGCGTTCTTTAATCTTGGCATGGGCGATGTCACGACCCACGATAATCGTGCCGTTGAGCGAAAGACGGGTGGAAACGGGATATTTGGTGAGCTCGGCGAGAATTTCGTTCATCGGGCGATTGAGGTCGATCTTTACAACCTCGCCCTCGCCGGCCTTGCGATATTCTTCAGGAATGAGTTCGCCGGGGTTGGTGTCGAGCTTTTCGATCCAGAGGCCTTCGCGGTTGATCT
>CAYVTB010000048.1:0-12937 GCA_964454365.1 uncultured Bacteroides sp.
GACCGCATCGCGATCTGGAACTTCACCTGGACCAATTAACAACAATCCCACCTCCCATAAAAAGCCCGAGCCCCTCCGCCCGGGCTTTTTTCATTTGTCGTCGGGAGGTTTATGAAAATTTTTTTGTACCTTTGCGGCTAAAAATGGGGGATAGAACAGAATCCCTGTAAATTTTTAAGGTAATGGATTGGATTACAGAACTTTTATCTCCGGGTAACGAATCGATAGCAGCTACTCTTGTGCTCTACTCGTTTGTTATTGCGGCAGGTATCTACATCGGGAAGCTCAAGGTTTGCGGCATCAGCCTCGGTGTCACCTTCGTTCTCTTTGTAGGTATTCTCATGGGGCATTTCGGTTACATTGTCAATACCGAGATTCTTAAATTCGTTCGTGAATTCGGCCTCATATTGTTTATCTTCGCGATAGGTCTCCAGGTAGGTCCCGGTTTCTTCTCATCGTTCAAGAAAGGCGGCGTGAGACTCAACATGCTCGCCGTCTATGCGATCGCCCTGAACGTGGCCATCGTGCTCGGCGTATATTACTTCGGAAATGTCCACGACATCAGCGCCCTGGTCGGCGTGATGAGCGGCGCCGTCACCAACACTCCCGGCCTTGCCGCCGCGCAGCAGACCGTGTCGCAGATCACCCAGTCGCCCGAGCAGGCCAACCTGATGGCACAAGGCTATGCAGCTGCCTATCCCCTTGGCGTGGTAGGCATCATCGTCGCCATGTTTGTCATCAAGGGCATCTTCAAGGTAAAAACTGAAGCCGAGATCAACGAAATTGAAAACGACCACGACGCCTCCCAGCTCAAGCCCTACCTGATGTCGATCAAAGTGACCAATCAGCTTGTAGACGGCCGCACGATGCTGAGCCTCCACGACGTGATTCAGTGCAATTTCGTAGTTTCGAGAATGATGACCACCGACAACAAGATCATCATCCCCAAGTCGAGCACCGAAATTCACCTCGGCGACATCCTGCTGATTGTATGCTCGGCCCAGGATGCAGAGCGCTTCCACGCCGTGCTCGGCCCTGACGTCGAGATGGACTGGGAATCGACCCCGACCCCTGTCTATTCGCGCCGCATCCTCGTGACCAAGAGCGAGTTCAACGGTGTATCGCTGGGTTCCCTGCGCCTCCACAACGGTTATCAGCTTAACGCCACGCGCGTCAACCGCGCCGGTGTCGACCTGCTGGCATCGGCCAACCTGCGCCTGCAGATGGGCGACCGCATCACCGTGGTAGGCAACCTCGAGGATATCGACCGCCTGGCCGCACGCCTGGGTAACTCGATGAAGCGTCTCAACCAGCCCAACCTCATAACAATTTTCGTAGGTATCATTTTCGGTATCATCCTCGGCTCGGTGAATCTGGGCTTCGGCATGAAACTCGGCCTCGCCGGCGGTCCTCTCGTGGTCGCCATCCTGCTGAGCCGCTTCGGCTATAAATTCAAGCTGGTGACCTACACCTCGTCGTCGGCGTCGCTGCTGTTGCGCGAGCTTGGCATCTGCCTGTTCCTTGCCTCGGTCGGCATCGCAGCCGGCAAGGACTTTGCCTCGGCCGTGTTCAACACAACCGGTATGTGGTGGGTCATCTGGGGCTTCGTCATCACCGTTGTTCCCCTGATCGTAGTGGGGCTTATCGCCCGCGGCCGCGACCGCATCAATTTCCTCACCATCATGGGTCTGTTCTCGGGCACCTACACCGATCCCCCGGCACTGGCCTACGCCAACAACTCCACCGGCAACGACGCTCCCGCCGTAGCCTACTCCACCGTCTATCCGCTCACGATGTTCCTGCGCGTGGTTGCGGCTCAGGCTCTGATTCTCGCTCTGGCATAGTTCTGCCTTCCCGCTTGGATTTAACGGCGCAAAGTATTAATTTTGTGCCATGCTTACGATCCACAAGGCCTCGGCCGGCTCGGGAAAGACCTTCACGCTGGCTCTTGAATACATAAAGATGCTGCTGGGGAGAAAACTCCCCGACGGGCGCTATGTGCTCGCCATCCCGCGCTACACCGGCGATGAGCGCCGCAGCCGCCGCGCCCACTCCCACATCCTGGCCATAACCTTCACCAACAAGGCAACGGCCGAGATGAAAAGCCGCATCATCAAGGAGCTGGATGCCCTGAGCCGGGTGCCTGTAGCGGGCGAGAAAGACACCCCCTACGGCCCGATGCTCGTCAAGACCTTCGGCTGCACGCGCGAAGAACTCGCGCGCGAGGCCGGAAAGGCCCTGCGGCGCCTGCTGCTCGACTACGGCGCCTTCAACGTGAGCACCATCGACTCGTTTTTCCAGACCATCCTGCGCAGCTTTGCCCGCGAAATCGACCGCCAGGGTGACTACCGCCTGGAACTTGACTCATCCTTTGCCGTCAACGCGGCCATTTCAATGCTTGCCGACGACGTCAACTACCGCGACGAGAACACGGCCGGTATCGGGGAATGGATGCGCCGCGAGGCCTCTCTTAACCTCGCCCGGGGCAAGGATTTCAACCCTTTCAACCGCAACGGTAACCTCTTTGGCACCCTGACCAAGGCTCTCAGGCACACCCTCAACGAGGATTTCGAACGCCACGCCGACGCCATCCATGAATTTCTTGCACGCCCCGGAGCGCTCGACGACTTCACCGAGGCAGCCCGGACAGCAGCAGAGAGTTATATCGGCGATATCAAAGCCGCCGCCAACGACTTTCTTGGAGCACTCGGCGCCGAAGGGCTCGGTCCCGACAATCTCAACAACTCAATCGCTTCATTGCTGCGCCACAGCCTCGAAGGGGAATTCACCGGCACCGACATCAACAACGTCTCGGGCAAGGGTGGCCAGTTCATCAAGGCACTCGAGACCCGCGACGACAGCAACCTGCGCGGCGGCTTTTTCAAGAAAGGCCTGGTGCCCGAGATGGGAGTTTACGACGCGATGTTTGCATGGTACGACACCACAGCGCGGGGCATCGTCATGCGTGAAATTTACCTCCAGGTTGCCGACGCCGCCTCGTCGCTGGCCACCCTCACCTATATCAGCGACTACATCAACCGCTTCAGGCAGGAAAACAACCTCATCCTGATGGCCGACACCAACTCGCTGCTGAGCGCCATCATCAGCGAGAGCGAGACGCCCTTCATCTACGAGCGCGTAGGCGTGGAACTCCACAATTTCCTTATCGACGAATTTCAGGATACGTCGCGCCAACAGTGGGCCAACCTGAAACCGCTCATCAAAAATTCCCTCTCCGAGGGCTACGACAATCTTATCATAGGCGATGTCAAGCAGTCGATCTATCGCTGGCGCGGGGGCGACGCGTCGCTTCTCGACCACACCGTGCAGACGGTCGATTTCAAGAACGACAGCCTCGAGCGCGGAGCGGCTCCCGGCGAGAACACCAACTACCGCAGCGCTCCCGGCATCGTGAAATTCAACAACACCCTTTTTCACAGAATCGCCTCAACATCCGGGACACCCGGCTATGCCGGCGTCGCACAGTCGCTTCCTGCCGGTGCACCCGACCCCGGCTCGCGCGTGGCGCTGCACATCCTCGCCGACGACGAGACCGACAACCGATTTCTTGAAGGTCTCAGTCCCGAAGAGCTGGCCGCAGCCGCTCCCGGAGGCACCATAGACCCCGAGATGCTCGCCATCGTGATGACCGGGCGCCGCATCCTTGAACAGCACGCCGCCGGCTATGCCTGGAAGGACATCGCCATCCTGTGCCGCCGCAATGCCGAGGCAGCCCGCGTAGCGGAAACCTTCGGTGTTCTCTATCCCGATATCCGCCTGATATCCGACGAAGCACTCATCGTAGACCGCGCTCCGGCCGTGAGACTTATTCTCAGTATTCTCGAAATCATTGACCGCAGCTACTCGGGCGAGCAAGCCTCCGAAAAAGGATCTGAAGGCGACAGCGTGGCTGCAATGATAAATTCCTCGCCGGCCGATATGATCAAGGAGCGCTCCAAGCCCGGCAGCGTGCGCATGACCATCGACCGCTTCGAATATTTCCTGGCCCACGGCGACAAGATCGACGATGCCCTCTCCAAAGCCCTCGACTTCAGCGTGGATTCCACCGCCGACGGAGAAGACTACGGCTCGCTCTCCGATGACCTTAACAGTATCTTCAGCAAGGCTCCTGCCAATCTCCCGGCACTCGTGGAGGCTATCATTTCCTGCAAGCTGTCGCCCGAGCGACGGATGGCCGAGCTCCCCTATATCAACGCTTTTGTAGATGCCATCACTGAATTCTCGGCCAACTATATCCCTACCGTCCACGCCTTCCTTGAATATTGGAACAGTGTGCGCGATACTCTCGCTATCGGCGCTCCGGCCGATGTCGACGCCGTGTCGGTGATGACGGTCCACAAGGCCAAGGGCCTGGAATGGGACTGTGTCCACGTCCCGGTGATGGACTGGAATCTTATCGAGCGACCCGGACCCGGATGGATGGTCCTGAACGGCCTCGACCGCATCGAACCCGACCTGTGTCCCCCGGTTCTGTATATGAGGACCGACAATCGCTGTCTCAGGGCCGACTGCAGCCCGTTTGCCGCCGAAATCAACAACCGCGTGCTGCTCGACAGCGCCGACCGTCTCAACATCGCATATGTGGCTTTCACCCGCGCCAAGCGCGAACTCGACGTGTGGGTAATGCCCGGAGAGACTGAGGACAGCCTGCGGCGACCACTTCTCGAAGCGCTTCGAGCGGTTGACAACCTCCCGGCCGATATCTATACCGCCACGTCCGGCTTTTTCACCGGCGAGGGAGATTTCATCATGGGCGAGCCTACCTTCCCCGTCAATCCGTGCAAAAAACAGGCCGAAAGCCGGCGCGTCACTCCCGAAACCGCTCCGGCAGCCCCCTTCTCGGTGTCGTTCAACGCAGTCAACAGCCGCATGACCCAGCTTGACGATCTCACGCTCGATCCCACGGCCACGCTCGACGTTGACCCCGATTATGTCGCAGACGACGAGCCGCTGCAGAGCGATGATCCCGCCGAAAACGAAGCAATCCGACGCGGCAACGACCTCCACGCCATCCTGTCGCTGATGAACTCGGTCGATGACCTCGACCGCGCCATCGACATCGTTACCGCAAGAATGGACCGGAGTCTTGCCGACGAATACCGTCTCATCCTGACGGATGCCTTTGAAGCCGAACCCGAAAAGACCGACCTGTGGATGGGCGACGGAGTGGTCCGCGCCCTCAACGAACAGACTATTCACGACACGGCACGCGACATGAATTACCGCACGGACCGCATCGTGTGGACCGCCGACGGCACGGTCGATGTCATCGACTATAAATTCACCGCCGAGACGCGCCCGCGGCACATCCAGCAGGTGCAGGGCTATGTGAACATGCTGCGCTCCATGGGTCTCGAGCATGTGCGCGGCTTCCTGTGGTATCCCGCCCGCCGCCTGGTTCTCCCGGTGGATTGACAGCGGCCGGCGACTCCTGAAATTAATGTTTTGAGGTTTGAGGATTTTTTGTAACTTTGCGTTTTGACGCTCCGTCACTGCCAAGGAAAACAAAAAAGACTACATAACCCCTATGAAAAAACTGCTCAGAAACCTGCTGTTGCTCACGGCTCTGCTCGCTACCCACGCCACTGTGGCCGAGGTTCCTCAAGGCTATTACAAATCTCTTGAAGGGAAAAAAGACAGTGAACTCAAGACAGCGCTCTACCAGCTGATACACAATTTCACCAGCGTGTCGTCCTACAACGACCTGCCGCGCTACTTCATGATCACCGACCTTTACCCCAACAGCTCGCGCTGGTGGGACATGTACAGCGATATTCCCCTCTATTCTCCGAGTTTCAAGGGTCTCAACCGCGAGCACTCGCTGCCCAAGAGCTGGTGGGGCGGTTCCACTGGCGTCAAGGCCTACACCGACCTCAACCACCTTTATCCCTCGGAGGCGGCTGCCAACCAGGCCAAGAGCAATTACCCGCTCGGCGTTGTAGACCCCTCGGTGAAGGCCAAGTTTGAAAACGGAATCACAACCGTGGGCAGTCCCGTGACCGGCCAGGGCGGCGGTTGCCAGTGGGTCTTCGAGCCTGCCGACCAATATAAAGGCGATTTTGCCCGCACTTACTTCTACATGGCCACCTGCTACCAGGACTATCAGTGGCGCTACACCTACATGCTCAACAGCAACACCTATCCCACCCTCTCGGGCTGGGCAGTGAAACTCCTGTTGCAGTGGCACAAGGATGACCCCGTGAGCCAGAAAGAGATTGACCGCAACGAGGCGATTTACACGATACAGAACAACCGCAATCCTTTCATCGACCGCCCCGAACTCGCCGAGTACATCTGGGGCGACAAAGTCGGGCAGGCCTACACGTTGTCCACCTCAGACATCCCCACAGGCGATCCGGTGCTTATCACCCCCGTCCAGGGCATGTCGCTCGACTTTGGCGAAGTAGCCGTCGGCGGCTCGACGACAGCCGAGCTCTATTTCCGCGGCGAGAACCTGCGCGGCACCCTTGACCTGGTGCTCAGCGGCACCGACAAAGCCATGTTCTCCCTGCCGAGCAATGTCCTGAGCACTTCACTGGTCAACTCTCCCGAAGGCACATGGCTTAAAATCACCTACACCCCGACTGCCGTTGGGGAGCACACCGCCAAGATTATCATCAGCGAAGGCGGCATGCTCGGCGGCTCGCGCGGCGTGACCCTCATGGGACGCTGCCTCGAAGTACCCAAACTCACGGCCTGCACCGCCACCGAAGCCACCGACATCACCGGCGACAGCTACCGCGCCAACTGGACCTATCCCTCCGACGAGACAGTCGACTATTGGATCCTTACGCGCCAGCGCTGGGTAGGCGGGGTAGTTACTGCCGAAGAAATCCTTGCTGAAGAACCCGGTATTATTATCGAAAACTTCGACCTCAGCGAATCTGAAGCCTACTCGGTACAGTCAGTTCGCCTCGGTTACCGCTCGCCGATGTCCAACGTTATCTTCGTGGCCCATAACGGCATCACAGGTATTGAAGCCGACCACGGTCTCGCCGTGCAGGGCTTCAACGGCTGCATGCGCTTCATCTGCTCGTCGCCCCACACGGGTGTGCGCATCTACAACCCTGCCGGACAACTTGTCATGACTCTCGATGAGGTCACCAATAACCTTGATATTGACATCCTTCCCGGCGTCTACATGGTAATCACCGACAGTCACCGCTCGCCGGTTAAAGTTGTCGTCCGTTGACAGTAAAATGATTAACTTCACCCCACTGCTACGCCCCGTGTTTGCCCGCCGTGTGCGGGCAGCCGAGTCGTCGGCGACTCCCGAGGGGGCTGCCGCCACGCAGCTGCGCGTGCTGCGCTCGCTTCTGGGACGGGCTGCCGCCACGGCCTACGGACGCGAACACGGTTTTGACCCGCGCTGGGACGTGGCCGACTTTGTCGCGGCTGTCCCGGCGGCCGACTATCCGGCCTTCAGGCCGCTTGTCGAGCGTATGCTCTCCGGCGAGCGCGACGTGCTGTGGCCCGGCCGCTGCCGCCGCTTCGCCCAGTCCTCGGGAACGAGCGACGGCAAGAGCAAATATATACCCGTCACCGACGATTCCCTGAAGTTCAACCACTATGCCGGCAGCGCCGACGTTGTTGCTCATTATCTCGACCTCCATCCACGCAGCCGCATCTTCGGCGGCAAGTCGTTCATTCTCGGCGGAAGCTTTGCCAATGAACTTTCGGGCCTCCCCGCGGGCGTGAAGGTAGGCGACCTCTCGGCCAATCTTATTGACGACATCAACCCGGCTGTCAATCTGCTGCGCGTGCCCGACAAGGCCACCGCCCTGATGGCCGACTGGCACGAAAAACTTCCCCGCCTGGCCCGCGCGGCGCTCCACCAGGACATCACCAACATTTCGGGCGTGCCCTCGTGGTTCCTCACGGTGCTACGCGAAGTGATCAAGCTTGCCGGCGCCGAGACTATCCACGATGTGTGGCCCGGTCTCGAAGTTTTCTTCCACGGGGGCATCTCGTTCGCGCCCTATGAGGAACAGTACCGCGCCATCACCGACCCCTCCCGCATGCATTATCTCGAGACCTACAACGCCTCGGAAGGTTTCTTTGCCGTCCAGGACACGCTCGAGAGAAGGGCCGGCATGAGGCTCCTGCTCGACCGCGGTATATTTTACGAATTTGTCCCGCTCGACAGCGTTGAAAGCCCGGCCCCGCACTCTCTCACTGCCGCCGAAGTCGAGCCCGGGAAGGTCTACGCGCTGCTGATAAGCTCGTGCAACGGCCTGTGGCGCTACTCGATAGGTGATACGGTTAAGATCGAGTCAATCAACCCTCTGCGTATCTCTATCGCCGGTCGCACCCACAGCTACATCAATGCCTTTGGCGAGGAACTGATGGTCCACAATGCCGAGGCGGCCATCACCGCCGCCTGCGCTGCCACGGGAGCCAGCGTCGCCAACTACACGGCTGCCCCGGTGTTCACCACCGAGCGCTCGCGCGGACGCCACCAGTGGCTCATAGAGTGGAACCGGCAGCCCGAGTCGGTCGAGTCATTTGCCGACGAGCTCGACCGCCGCTTGCAACAGGAAAACAGTGATTACCAGGCCAAGCGCGCCGGTAACATCTTTCTCGACCGCCTTTCGATCACCACCGCCCGCCCCGGCCTTTTCAACGACTGGCTGCAGTCGACCGGAAAGCTTGGCGGACAGCGCAAAGTCCCGCGACTGAGCAATTCACGCGACACCATCGACGCGATGCTCGCCCTAAACAACAAGACCAAACCATAACAGCATAAATCATGAATATCAAACGTTTACTCTTTGGCGCGCTCCTGGCGTCCTCTTTCTCGGCAATGGCTGCCGACGGCGACGCTCCGCGCTATGTCTTTTATTTCATAGGCGACGGCATGGGCATGGGCCCCGTGATGACCGCCCAGGCCTATAACCGCGACATCCTGCGCAACGACAAGCCTCTGACGATGATGCAGTTCCCGGTCGTTTCGTGGTGCATGACCTACTCGGCCTCCCACTCAATCACCGACTCGGCAGCCGCCGGCACAGCCCTCTCCACGGGCCACAAGACCCGCAACGGCATGCTCGGCATGGACCCCGACACAGTTGCCGTCACCTCGATTGCCCGCCAGTTCAAGGATGCCGGCTACGGCGTGGGCGTCGTGACCTCGGTCGCCCCCGACGATGCCACCCCCGGTGCTTTCTATGCTCATGTGCCCTATCGCAAAATGTACTACGACATTGACAT
This sequence comes from uncultured Bacteroides sp., assembly GCA_964454365.1. GTDB lineage: Bacteria > Bacteroidota > Bacteroidia > Bacteroidales > Muribaculaceae > CAG-873. The sequence goes on from CAYVTB010000048.1 coordinate 9,232, forward strand.
CCAGGCCGCCAACAGCGGATATGATTTCCTTGCCGGCGCCGGTCTGCTCGGCGTCGTGGATGCCAAGGGCGACTCAACCGACGTTCTCGATGTTATGGAACAGCGCGGCGTGCAGATGATCTACGGTCCCGACGAAATCTCGACTATCAACAGCGAGAAGGTCTTCCTCGTCAATCCCCGCGGAACCTCGGGTCACAACATCGGCTACACCATTGATTCTATTCCCGGAGTACTCACCCTGCCCCTCATCGCCGAAACCTGCCTCGACCACCTGATGAAACAGTCGCCCGAGCGCTTTTTCATGATGGTTGAAGGCGGCAACATCGACCATGCCCTCCATGCCAACGACGGCGGCGCCGCCCTTAAGGAAGTACTCAATTTTGACCAGGCCCTGCGCATCGCATATAACTTCTACCTCGCGCATCCCGATGAAACCCTGATCCTCGTCACGGCCGACCACGACACCGGCGGCATGGCCAACGTCCACTCGCGCACGGGCCAGTACATGCCTCTGAGCGTCTTCGACTACCAGAAAGTGTCCAAGGAAGCTTTCAGCGAATACTGCAAAGGCATCCTGCGCTCGCGCCGCGTCTACACCTGGGACGACATGAAGGAATATCTTGAGGAAAACCTCGGCCTCTTCACCCACATCCCCGTCAGCGACGAGCGCCTTGAAACCCTCAAGGATATGTTTGACAAGACTTTCGAGCTCCGCAACACGGCCGACCAGCAGACCCTCTACGCGAGCTTCAACGCCTTTGCCGTCGAGGTCTTCAAGCTCGTCAACGATGCTGCCGGCGTAGCATTCACCACTGTCAGCCACTCGGGCAACCCCGTCCCGGTCTTCGCCGTCGGCGTAGGCTCGGAACGTTTCCACTCCCTCAACGACAACTACCTCCTGCCCAAGATTATCCGCGAAATCTGCAATCTACCCGCCGAATAATCCCCCCACAATAAAGGGCGCCCCGAAGGGTCGCCGACTTTAAATAGCCCCGGTCGCCGCAGGCGCCCGGGGTATTTTTTTCTGAAAAAAGATTTGGAGAAATGGGGAGTCGGGTTGTATCTTTGCCGGCGAAATCTTTTATCAATTTCAATGAGAATTATGCCTTTCACAGCACAAGTGATTGATCGACCGCCAATTGAATAGCGGTCAGGGAAGCAATTCCATCGTTCGATTACACTACACAAAAACTCCCGGCAGCCCATGCTGTGCCCGTGCGTAATCGCGCAGCGGGCGGCATGACCCTCCGGCGAGGCGATCATTGACATGCTGGATTCTTCGTGATTTAAAAAATCAACATGTGACGGGGATAACACCCCGCCATGCTTAACCCTTTAATTCCCATTGAAATTATGAAAAAGATAACTGCAACAGATCTCCGTCTCCAACCCTTCACTCCCTCCTCGCCCGTCTCCCAGGACTTCCCGGGATTCAACCATTTCACCACCCGCCGCGATTTTATCCTTTTCAAGCGCATCAGCGGCGTTGCGCTCGCGATAGTTCTCGAAAATCCGGGAGCAGCCGACACGCCCGCAAGCGGAAATTTCGGCCATTTCGAGGCCGCCATCTACCTTGACGACACAAAAGTTGCCTGCCGCGAATTTTCGTCGCGGCTCGACTCGGCCACGCCGCTGCGTCCCGTGAGGGTCGACATCTCCTTCCACGCCGAGGACATCGAGCACGGGCGGTTCTACAGCGTGAGAGTCAGCCGTATAGAGCCCGACGGCAGCCGCGAGCTCCAGTGCACCGCCCCAGTGCGCTTCATCAACGCCCCCGTGCTTCCCACCCGCTACTATACCCCCATGACCTGCCAGGCTTATTACGCGTCTGACGGCGACACCAACTCCCTCCATATCAGGGTCACGACGACCGACGCCCTCAACGGCCTCGATCTCCCGGCCGAGGTTACGGCCCGAGTCGTGTGGCCCGACGGTTCTGAAAAGACCATTGATTGCGACGTATCGCGCTACGGCGAGGATACCGTGTGGCTCCTTGCTGAGCTGACTGATATCGAAGACCCTGCCGGAACCACCTATGTCGAATTCCTGTGCATGGGCTACCCCTTCACCGGGCTCGTCATGCGCCCGGCCTCCTATGTCGATAACAACGAAATCAGCGTCACGCGTCTCGGCGTTATCAAGGACTATGCAGCCGGCTCGGTCGAGGCTCCCGAAGACAGCCCCGCGCCTAAGCCCTCGGCTGCCGACCGGCTCGCCCGCATGGTCGGTCTCGACGAGGTGAAAGAGCGCGTCGCCTCCTGCATGGCCCTTGAACGTATGAACCGCCTGCGCCGCAAGGCCGGCCTCAGCACCCCGCCGATGCCGCTCCACGCCCTTTTCTTAGGCTCGCCCGGAACCGGCAAAACCACCGTCGCCCGCATCATGGGCGAAGTGCTTCACGACGCAGGCGTCCTCAGCAGCGGACATGTCGTCGTCCACGAGCGCTCCACTCTCATCGGCCGCTACTACGGCACCGAGGAAGAAAACACCCGCAAAGCCATTGAAGAAGCCGCCGGCGGCATCCTTTTTATCGACGAAGCATATCAGCTCCACCGCCCCGACGATCCCCGCGACCCCGGTTGCCTCGTGCTCGACTCCCTGATGACGGCCCTCGCCGACGAGAACCGCCGCGACTGGATGGTGATACTGGCCGGATATACCGAGCCGATGCTCAAGATGCTCGCCACAAATCCCGGGCTGGCATCGAGATTCCCCGAGAGCAATCACTATCATTTTGCCGACTTCAGTCCCCGGGAACTCATGCAGATCGCCGAGAACTATCTTGAAGACAACGACTTCCATCTCAGCCCCGGGGCACGCTACCGCCTCGCCGAGCTGCTCGAGAGCGACTGGATTCTCCGCGACTCGTCCTTCGGCAACGGGCGCCATGTCAACAATATAATCACCGCCCGCGTGCTTCCCGCCATGGCCCGGCGCCTGTCGGCCATCGACCGGCCTACGCGTTCCCAGCTCACGACCATCATTGCCGACGACATTCCCGCCGGCACCGCGATAGCCGCATCATTCCTCTCGGCCTGAGAATTTTTTTCGCAGTTGCGAAAAAATCACTACTTTTGTCACCGCATAAAACGCATTGGATTCACCATGACCTACGAATACGATTTCCTCGTGATAGGCTCGGGCATCGCCGGCATGAGCTTTGCCCTGAAGGCCGCCGCCAAGGGACGTGTAGCCTTGATATGCAAGACAACCCTTGAAGAAGCCAACACAGCCCTCGCCCAGGGCGGCGTCGCCTCGGTAACCAACCTTGAAGTTGACGACTTTGACAAGCACATCCATGACACAATGGTAGCCGGCGACTGGCTCAGCGATCCCGCCGCCGTGGAAAAAGTCGTCAAGGGTGCCCCCGAGGGCATCAGATCCCTCATCGACTGGGGCGTCAACTTCGACCGCAAGGACGACGGTTCCTTTGACCTCCACCGCGAAGGCGGTCACTCGGAATTCCGCATCCTCCACCACGCCGACAACACCGGCTATGAAATCCAGCGCGGCCTGCGCGAAGCAGTCATCGCCCATCCCGATATCGACATCTTCGAGAATCACTTTGCCATCGAGATAATCACCCAGCACCACCTGGGCAAGATCGTCACCCGGCGCACCCCCGACATCACCTGCTACGGCGCCTATGTGCTCGACCAGGCCAATGGCCGCGTCGATAAATTCCTCTCGCGCATCACCGTCATGG
>CAYVTB010000049.1:0-12882 GCA_964454365.1 uncultured Bacteroides sp.
TGAACGCTTAAGGACAGGGTATTATAGTCGATGTCGACTTTGCCACTCATCGGCAAGTGTCTCTTATCGTCAATGACGACCCACACGTCATCGGCGTTTTTCATCGGTTTGTGGACATTCTTGACCTTCCTTACCGTTGCCGAATTTTCATCGGTGAAAAGAGTGGAGTCACCGGTGTTGGCAATTATTACGGTGGTGAACCGGCTGCCGGGCTGCGTGGGAATCAAAATCGGCACGACGGGTTTGTCGCCCGAGCCGGAATATTTCTGATAATAGGGCATGCCTACTCTATTTCCCTTAGAGTTATATTGCAGAACCCAGAAGTCATGCAGGCGCGACTCGTCTTCGGATATCTGCGGATCGGGATCCTCCACGGTAGGGTAAAAATCGTCATCGCCATTGTCAGAAGAATCGCTGCGTGTAGTGGCATTTAGAGTGACCAGACCTTCCACTTCAAGCGACAGAGGCATCATAACTTCGCGCCCCGGATCATCGCTTTCAGATGCAGAAGGATAATCCAATACGTCAGCGCAGCCCGTTAATGCCAACGACAGGAATAAAATCACTGCCCATTTGAAATGGAAAATATTTGTTGATATGTTGTGCATCGTGGTTTTGCTTAAATAGTTCGGAATGTGAGAAAGAGGACAATCATTTCCACCACACTGTTCCGTCGGGAGCAGTGTTGTTGGAATTTGCGCCCCAGCTACCTTCACCGATTGTACCACCGTCACTCCACTTGCCTGTGGTAGCGGTTACCTCAACGCCTCCCCAATCGATCATGGGGGCACCGGGATTGGGGTCGTAGGGGTCGTGGACGCCCACGCCATTAGTATAGTCCAGGACGTAACTGTAGGTGTAGCCGGCCGTCCAGTCTACGGTTGCCGGGGCGGCGGCCCAGCCGTAGGCTCGCTTCTCCTGGCCGTCGGGAGCGACATAGGTGTCACTTTCATATTGATCAGCAGTAAGGCGCTTCATAACCATGCCGTCAGATTTGCGGACCATGAGGTAAACCAGGTAATTCCTGGATTGAGGGTCAGTGGAAGGGAAGATGCAGTGTTGGTCGCCGTCGTGCCGGGTTATGCGTACGAGGGCGCTGAAATACATGCCTTTGGGAGAAGTGGTCTTGTCATTGGTGTGATCCCACATGGCTTGCTTCTGAGGAATGACCATCGCTTTGCCGCCACGGCCCATGATGGAGACGGCGGTAGCCTTGGTGTTGTGCTCGGAGGAGTTGATCTTCACAACATTGTTGCCGGGGGCGAAGACATAGTCAACATAGCCGCGCGGCGACTGGGAGGTAATGATCCACTGACCGAAGGTGTTGTCGTCCCCGGGATTTTCAGCCACGGTGGAGAGGCTGAAATCCGCCTCCACGACAATGCCACCGATGCGCACGCCGGCAACCTCAATGTCGTAGAGCGAGCTGCCTCCCCAGGCACTGATTTCGACGCCCGAGAGCTGATGCTCGAAGTAAAGCTCCACCCCGGAATATAGATTGTCGGTCTTGTTGCCCTCGCCGATAGATGTGACGAAGTCGACCTGCTTGGAGATATCGGGGGCGACGCGGAACTTGGTCAGGCGGTAGTCGTAGCTGACACCGGAAGCGTCCTTTTTAGAGCCATTGTAATGTGCAAAGTATTGATTGCCAACACCGGCCCGGGTTCTCATCGAGTCAATCGAAGGATGATAGGCAAAGAATTTCAGGCTCCCGTGCTTCTTTTTAGCATTCGAGGGCCATTTGCACCCGTCGGATCTGAAAACGTAGTCGTCGCGGCGGTTTACGATAACACCCTTGCAGTGGTAGTCGAGAATGCCCCCGGCGATAGGATCGTCCTCGGGGCAGAAAGCTGTGACGCTGAAGCCGTCGGAGAGAAGCTTCGCGGAAATATCATAAGTGGTGCGGCTGGTGGTCACGCCGGGAAAGCCGGCGTGAAAGGAGATTTGATCGCCGTCGGCTACGAGACCATTGTCCTCCTCGACCCCGGCACAGGATGGGAGGAAGAGAAGAGAGAGCAGAGAGAGGGAGAATATATGATAGAAACGTTTCATAGAATCGTCGGAATATTATTATGATCCGGGGACGGGGAATTCGCTGCCACCGCCGTCATTCCAATCTTTGACGGTATAGGTCAAGCCTACACGATCGCTGATGACGGGGTCGCCGGCGAGGGGTGCCTGAGTGTTGTCGACCTCAGGATCGTGGAGACCTATGCCGCCGGTGTAATTCAGTGTATAAGTGTAGATCTTGCCGGGCTCCCAGTCGGCTGTGACGGGGAGGGCTGCCCAGCCGAATTCTTTGACTTCCTCGCCGGCGGGGAGATCATAGACCTCATCCGTGCCATAGATATAAAAGATCTCATCGTCTTTAGTAAGGCGCTTGATAATCTTGCCGGTCGAGGTCTCGATGGCAAAATACTCTTTTTCAATGCTGAGGGCATCAGGTCCCTGGGAAAGGTCGCTGTAGGGATAGCGCTGTGGATCCTCGGGTCTTATGCCGGAGGAAGGGGTGGCGTCGGTGATTCGCAGCAGCACACTGATGTACATAAAGTTGGACGTGTTGCGGCGGTCCTTTGCAGAGTCCCATGCGGCATAAGTGGAGGGGAGGAGCAAGGTGCAGTTATTGTTGTCGCCTACCTTGGCTCCCATGATAGAGACGGCGCCGGCGTCGGTAGTGGTCGAGGCGCCGGAGTTTACATTGGGGAGAGAAACGATGTATTCCTCCGGCCCGAAAATGTGTTCTACAATGCCCCGTTCTATTGATGCTTCATCCCACGCGCCGCCGGTTTCGGTCTCTGAGAACACGAAGGTGCCCAGGGTACCTACACCGCCAATGCGAATACCCGCAATCTCGATATCGCAGCTCTTGTTGGCACTCCAGGCATTGATCTCGATGCGGCTGAGCTGATGAGCGAAGGGCAGCATGATGCCGGAGAACACGTTTTCGGCCATGTTACCGGTCGTGTAGGCGGTGACGAAGTCGACCTGCTTGGTTATATCGGAGTTAACACTGAAGCCTTCGAGCTTATAGTCGATGGTCGTGGCGGTAGAGTGATTTGACAGCGTGGCGCCCGAGTGAAGCTCGGGATAGAAGGCAAAGAAGGTCACTTGGTCGGTCTCGCGTCCCTGTCTGGGCCAGATGCAACGGTGAGAGGAGTAGTGGTCGCTCCCGGTCACGACGTCGATACGCTCGTCTGCGAAATGCGTGTCGAGCACGCCTTCGTTCAGGAGGAGCGGGTCGGCGGGATTGAAGGCCGTGACCTGAAAATAGGGCAGAGTCTTGTCGAGAATTTCGACTCGGGAGGCGACGGCGGGAAGATCAGTGTGGAACATGATCTGCCGGTCGACCGGGTCGATGACAGGCTTCGGCCCGTCGCTCTCGGTGCATGCCGGGAGGACGACTGCGGTGCAGGCGAGAACGATATATAATGGTTTAAGCGTAAGGTTCATTTCCAATCAGTTAATAATTTATCTTCTCGGAACGGTTACATCTGAGTTACCACCTGATTGCCAGGGCGTCATCTTGACGTCGATGAGCACGCGGTCGCTGATGATAGGCTTGCCGGGCTGGGGATCGCGGGGATCGCGGAGACCGACACCGCCGGTGTAGTTGAGAGTATAGGTGTAGACATAGCCCGGTTGCCAATTGATGCCGTCCTCGCCGCCCAGCGGGAAGGCAGCCCAGCCGAAGGCCTTGATTACTTCGTTGTCAACGGGCTCGTAAACGTTGGAGAGCGATGCATCAGAGAAATAGCCCTCGCCGTCGCGGTAGAGACGTGCTGCTATGGCGCCGGTCTCTTTGTTGACTGCAAAGTATATAACCTCCATGCCCTCGTCGTTATCGGCGTAGGGATAGACGACAGGATCGGCTGCAGCATAGGGCGTGGTGTCGGTGATGCGCATCAGCACGCTGAGATACAAGCCGGCATAGTGGGTGTCGCCATTGGGGGCGTCGGCTTTGTAGTCCCAGGCCGAGTATTGCCCGGGGATGAGCATGGCCGAGGTGTCATAAGTCTTTCCGGCTGCAACCTCGCTGCTCAGGATTGATACAGCCTTGTCGGCGCCGGCGAGATTTGCGATATTAAGAATCTGATCTCCCTCGCCGAAGATGTATTCCACGCAGCCCGTGGTGACATCCTCCCAGACGCCCGGAAGGGTAGCCTCGTCGGGCGACGCGAAGCGGTAGGTGCCGCAGGTACCCACGCCGCCGAGACGCGCTCCGGCGATTTCGAGGCTGAAAGAGGACGATGCTCCCCAGGCATTGAGCTCGATGCGGCTCAGCTGGTGCTTGAACTCGACTTCCACGGGGGTGTCTTCGTTGGCCAACAAGTGGCCCGAGCCCTGGGCAGTCACGAAGTCAAACTGCGAGAGGATGTTGCCCGAAATCGTCAGATTCTCAATCTTGTAATCGGCAAAGGATACAGGCTGATCTTTCTCGACCGGAACGAGAACACATTCCGTGTCGGCAAAGTCGCCGGCCAGGCGCATGGCTTCACAACCGGGTGCAAAGGCCATGAAATGCACCTCGGAATTATTGTTGGGCCAGATGCACTCGGGGTCACGGGAAAAGTAGGACCCGGTGGCGGCGTTGCGCGAGAAAGTCTTTCCGTGGAAATAAGCCGTGCCCGTTGATGAACCGTCAATGAAACAGCTCACCGTGAACTCCTCGAGATTGTCGGGTGTCACCTCGGTCGATCGTGATGAGACTTCGGGGAGAGAAGCCCGGAATTCAATACGTCCCTTTTCAATTACGGGGCTGTTGCCCGGCTCGTCTTGTGAGCAGGATGCAACAAAAAGTGCCAGCGCCGGAAGGGTATATATAAGTTTATTGTAATTCATCGGTTTATCGTTGACAGTTTGTTAATATTATCTTTTGGGGACGGTGATGTCGGGGTTATAGTCGTCGGCGGGAGTCCATTCCTCGACGTTGACGCTGAAGGGAATGCTTGCGCGTTCGATAATCGGCTCTCCGGGAGTGGGATCGGAGGGATCATGCCAGCCGATACCTGTCGAGTAGTTAAGGTTGTAGGAGTAGATTTTTCCTGCCTCCCACTTGGCTGCAACCGGCAGGGCGGCCCAGCCGAAGGCACAGATTTCTTCCGTGTCGGAAGGTGTATATCTGAGCTCCTCGACGTCTTCTTCCACGGGAGCGGTATAATAGAGATCGCCTGATTTGTAGACGCGCCCGGTGACTTCCCGGTCGCTGTCAACGGTGAGATAAACGACTTCCATGCCGTCGCGGTCGTTGGGATAGGGGTAGGCGACCTGTCCGTCCTTATTCTTCACCCTGAGCAGGACGCTGAAATACATCTTTTCAGTATAGTATGGTGTGACGTCGATGGCGGGATCGTTCTTGCCTTCCCACATCTCGATTCTTTCATTCATAGGAATCACCATCGCTGCACCGGCTGAGCCCATCAAAGAGGCTGCATCGGTGTCAATGGCGTGGCTGTCGGCATCTTTGCTCAGGAGTACGAGGGTCTCGCCGGGGCCAAAGATGTGCTGGACGCGGCTGTGAACGCCCGAGGTGTTCTCCCACGGGTTGACACTGCCGCCCTGAATTAACGAGGAAAGGTTGAAATTGCCTTCAACGACCGGATTGCCTATCCTGACGCCGGCAATTTCAAAATCATATTTTTCATTAGCACCCCAGGCCGAGATTTCCACGCGGGCCAGGTTGTGCTTGAAGTTGAGGTCAACACCGGCATGTCCGCCGTCGGCAAGCGCGCTTGCGGCATAGGCTGTCATAAAGTCGACCTGGTCGGCGATCTCGGGCGAGACCCTGAAATTCATGATCTTAAAATCAAATGCAGGGTTGCCGTCGACAAGCCGGGTCAGATTCCGGAGATTGAAGTATCCGTCGGGTGCGGTCTGCCGCATGCTGTCCACCGAGGGATAATATGCGAAAAAGTGGAGGTGGCTGTTGTTGTCGGGCCAGTAGCAGTTATTGCCGGGGGCCGGGAGGAAACGTCCGTCAGCAACCTTTGAGTAACAGACGTCTAAGAAGTAGGGGTCCAGCACGCCTTCCCCGTTGATGAGATCGGGGTCGTCGATGTTGAACGCCGTTACCTGGCAAGCGTTGAAATTGGTCTGTGTGAGAACCCGGGCGCGGCTTTCGACAACGGTCGGGAGATAGGAACGGAAATAGATTCCTTCCGGAGCGTCGGGCCGCAGGGGCTCGTCGGTTCCGTCCTGTGAACACGAGGCAAGCCCGGCCATCGCGCAGAAAGCGATATATGTGAGTTTCTTGCTTATCATAGCTTAATACATTTGGTTACAGTTCTAAACACTAATACTTAAAGTCGCCGGGAATATTGACATCGGGTTGATAATCTTCGTTTTTCGTAGCGTATTGCCAGGCTCCTACGCTCACGCCCCAGGAAATTTCTTCTTTACCGGCGATCGGTGTACCGGGGGCCGGGTCCTCGGGATCGTGGATGCCTATTCCGTCTATATAATTTAATGTGTAGACATATCGTTTTCCGGCGCTCCAGTTGACGTCTACAGGCACGGCTGCCCAGCCGTACTCCCTGATTTCTTCCCCTTCAGCTGCAACGTAGGGATTCGTCAGCTTCGGATCGGTATAGAAAATACCGTCGGATTTTCCGGGATAAACACGGGACACTATCGCTCCTTCACGGTCGACAGCATAACGGACAACTGTCATGCCCGGGTATTTGTCGTCGCTGTAGGGATAGACCTGTTTTCCGGTTTTTGAGTTGATGACCCTCATCAATATGCTGAAATACATCTTGTCGGTAGAATAGTTGTCTGCGGCTATGTCGGGATCGAGCAGGCCTTCCCACCGGTTGTTGACTGTAGGGATGACCATGGCGCAGCCTCCGAGGCCCATGATTGATTCTGCCGATTCAAGGGTGTGGTGTTGATCTACATTAATATAATAGATGTGTTCGCCGGCCTGCGGTGTATCGCTGTTGCCGGCACTGCCCTTGTAGTGGTATTCCACCTTGCCCTTGGCGTTGACAGCGGCTACCTCCCATTGTCCCGACAGGGAAGGAGTAGCGTCGTCGCAAAAGACAAGAGAACCCTCAACAACCGGATTACCCAGGCGCACGCCTGCGATTTCATAATTGAAGTCGCCGCCGCCACCCCATGCTTTCAGTTCCACCTGGCTGAGTTGATGGCGGAAAGCAAGTTCTACACCGTTGTTGAAGTCCTTCCAGCGTTCGCCCGCGGCCTCGGCCGTGACGAGGTCAAACTGCTCCGAAATATCGGTGCTGACCCGCACGGGCCCGAGACGATAGGCGATCGAGACCTTTGAGTCAGTCTCGGTGGAGGTGTTGATGAGGTTGAAGTATTCGCTTGAGTCAGCGCCACTCATGGACGCCATGACATCACGCGAGGGAGAGAAAGCAAAGAATTTCAGTAAGCCGCCTTTTTCGGGCCAGTTGCGGGGGCCTTCAGCCGGCGATGACACATAGGTAATGCCGGAGGCCGCGCTCAGCTGGCGGATAAAGGTAGCGTCTTCGAAATAGGGAGAGAGATAATCATCCGCATCTTTCTTTATATCACCTGTATTAAAGCACGTCACCCGGAATGACTCGAGGCGATCAAGCGTCATATCACCTGCTCGCGAGACAAGGTCGTTGAGGGAAGTCTTGAAGTAGATCTTCCCGTCGGCCCAGTCAATAGGCTCGGGCTCGGCCGCCTCCTTGGTACAGGAGGCGACAGAGACGAGCGCTGCAAGAGCGAAATATGTCACTCTAATTTTCTTCATATACTTTTAATTCAGTTGACAGGAGCGACAAAGGCGCCCATGAAGTCAGTAGCGGCTTGGAATTTATTCAGCGGGCATCGGAGTGGTAGTGGTAGCCTCGTCCCAACCTACGACTGAAACAGAGAACTTGATACCGCTACCGATAATTGCTGTACCGGGCTTGGGATCTTCGGGGTCCTGAACACCAACGCCTTCCGAGAAGTCGAGAGTGTAGATATACTTCTTGCCACGTTCCCAGTTAACACCTACGGGAACTGCAGCCCAGCCGAATTCTACGATTTCGTTGTTGGCACCGGGAGTAACGGTCTTGGAGGGTACACGGCCGATAACCTTGTTGGAGTTCTTCTCCTTTTCAAGATATACCACGTTCATGGTAGTGTTGTTACCGTAGGGATAGATCTGAGCGGTGCTGACCTCGTTGCCGGTAGGTTTCAGGGTAACGCGGAGAAGGATACTGAAGTACATGTCACCTTCTACGTTGTCAGCGCTCCAGGGGTTGGGATTCTGTTCGGGAAAGGGATCGCCTTCAACACCGGTCATTGCGCTATACTTAGGAGCGATCCAGGGATTCTTTTCGCCGGCCCATGCGCCGTTCTTGGTGGGAAGAACCATTGCGTTGCCACCTTTACCCATGATAGAGAGCGAGGAAGCTGCGGAGGTGTGAGCGGGAGTAGTGATAATCTGGCCGCCTGAGAGGCTGTTGAAAGTACCCATGCGGTAGATTTCATCGCCTTCGCCATAGATATATTCAACGGGGAGACGCTGGGGATCCTTGGCAATACCCCACTGGCCGCCTTCTTCGTTAAATGCATTACCCTCTGCGTCACAGAAGTTGAAGATTGCGCCACCGGTATAGGGACGACCTAATCTCACACCGGCAATTTCGATATTGAAGTCCTTGTTGCCCGAGAAAGCGCGGAGCTCGATATTGGCAAGCTGATGTCTGAATTTCAGTTCGACGCCAAGCTGAGCGTCATCTTCCTTGTCGGGGGTATCAGCTGCGATGTGGGCAGTGATAAAGTCGACCTGCTTGGAGATATCGGTTGCTACATAGAAGCGACCGAGCTTGTAGCCTTTGTAGAGCTGAACGCCGGCAAAGGTGGTATTCTCCTGGTTCATCGGGTCAAGAGATGAGCCGTCAATGCACATGTTGAAGAACTTGATAGCGTCCTTGTAGTTGTCAACAAGATTCTGGTTGGAAGGATCGACCTGAGTCAGAGCGGCAGCCTGAATTTCTTCAAGAGAAGGAGCGTAAGCAAAGAATTCTACCTGGCTTGCCTGTTCCTTCGAGGGCCATTTCTGATTAGAGGTGCTTGCATAGAGGTTGGCACCCATCAGGTAGAAGGGCTCGTCCTCGAAGAGAGGAGTGGGAACAACGCCGTCAACAGCTTTGTGAGAGTTGGCAAATGCAGTCACATAGAATGTTGAAGGATTGGAGACGTAGTTCAGGTCGGGGTTTACACGGCTGGCTACGCCTGCGCGGAACGAGATGGGGAACTCCTTGTTGTTGTTGGACGACGGAGTCACATCTTCTTGTGAGCAGGAAGTCGAGAGAACTAAACAACCCGCTACTGCGGTTAAGAATAGTTTGTTCATAAAATTTAAAGTATTAAAGAAATTATTGATTTGATTTGTTTATTTTCTTTATAATGTTGATTGGTTAGACTTTAAGGTCGAAGTGGATGGTCTCCCAGGTGTCGACCTCGACTTTCACGCCGCCATCGGGTGGCGGGGGATCATCGGGAATTTCCGGAAGTTCAAGACCGTAGATCTTTATATCGACATGCCGGGGATCGGGGGCATTGTTGACCTGGTCTGTTACATCGAAGGTATAGAAATTGCCCGATCTGTTTCTCAGTGCAATGTAAATGCCAATCTTGTGGGTTCTTTCAGGACCGTCGGGCAGTCCGAAAGTAAGGAACTCCGTGCGCAGGGATGTCAGCTCTTCGTCGGCCATGAGTGTAAAAACATGAGACACGGATTCTGCTGTCGGCGACATCCGGCCGGGATAGTAGCCGCCGGCGAGGGAGGAGATAGTTCCGTCGATGCGCAGGTCGGCGCTTTTGAGATTGGCCACGTTGACAAACTCTACCGAATAGTGGCACACAAGCTCTTCGGGATAAAGTGTAAGTGTCTGGACAAAACTTGTCACTTTCAGATCCACTTCCCTGTCGTTGGTGCCGTAGATCATAGAAGGCGTTGCACGCAGAGGCTCGCTTTCAGTACCCTCGACGCGGGGGATGCCGAGCGTCGAGATGCCTTGGCCTACGAGCAGCGTGGAGTTGTCGGTATAGATCTCAAAGTTATCGTGAGAGTCCTGGTTGCGCAGATGATGCGAGTAGGGGTCGTCGTTGGAGTGGCAGATAGCTGTGTGCTTGCCGCCGTAAGACTTGATCATGTCGCCCTTGGGATTCTTGAACCAGTAGGTCATCACGTCGTGCTCCTCGGAGTAAAGATACATGATCATCGTGGCCGCTTCCGAGTCGGGGGCCTTGCTCCAGTCAAAAACGACCTGGACTTTGTCGGCGATCGTGATGGGAGCGTCATTGTTAAGGTTTTTCTGGGAGCAACCTTCCTCAAGGAGCGCCATGGTCACGGCCAGCAATAAAGGAACGATGTAGTGTGTAACTTTCATTGGTCGCCTCCTTTCTTCTTGTTGGTGTTACCGCGTCCTATGAGCCACACGAGCGATATTTCGGCCTTAGTAGGCCCGACAAATCGCATCTTATATTCTTTTTCCCGATAGTAATCGTTGTCAAACGGGAAGTATTTTATATAATTACCGGCCAGGCAGCCGATACCTATCGTAAAATCAATGTTAAGACGGCTTCCAACGGGGAGAGAATAGCCATATTCGATACCGGCATTGGCGAGACAGCGGTCCCAGAGTGTGCCGCCGGGGCGTCCGCCCATGTATCCGTTGCCACCCAGCTCGAAGTCAAAGGTGAGGGCACCTGCATATATACCTAAATGATGGCCGGTGAGGGGTTTGGCATGAGCTTTGTGTCCAAACCACCATCTTGCACCGAGCTCGCCGCCATAGATGCGCCAGTAGCGGTGTCGATTGTCGTCGTCCCACCATCCGTACATCCAGTCGCCATAGACTGAAATATTTTTGCCGAGATAAAACTCGGCGCCGATGTTGGGGATAAGGAGCGCGTCGAAGAGCATATTGGTCTTCACTGCGAAATAATAAGACCGGGGAGCTTGCGGCACGACCGTCGCGGCCGGCGTCTCGGGGACAATGATTTCTTCCATCGAGATTTCTTCCACGGTCTCAGGCGCTTCCGGCTCTTCCGGAGGCTCGGGATAGGTGGCAATGGCCGGTAGGAGGGGCTCCTGCTCGGGGTGCATGGCATGCTCGGTCTCGGTGTCTTCCTTGGAGTTGGTGTAGAGAGAGACGGCAACTGCATTTCTCAGCACGGGGAACAGATTGGTGAGCATCCAGCGATAGGGAATACCGCGGCCAAGATCCATCAGTTGTTTCTTGCGTCCGTCGATTACTCTGCCGGCCGAGTCGAATACCCAGACGGGTGTGTTTTCGAGAATATCGAGGACTTTCTCGCGCGACGGTACATCAGGGGTGGCCTCGACGAGCTGTCGCAGTTCGTCCCAGGCAATACCGCCGGGCTTGGTCTCTATGACGGAAGGACTCACACCGGTGTGTTTTGCTATATAATCGGCTATGACGTTGCATCGGTTGACCGACAGTCGCTGGTTGGCCTTGTTCATGCCGTCGGGCGATGCATAGGCGCGAACAATTATATGCTCAAGCTCACCTGCATCGGCGGCATCACGCACCTCTGAGACAAAGCGTGCCATCTCGGCGCGGTTGTTGCCCAGCGAGGGATCGAACTGGCGGTGGCCCACACGAAAGTACACCTTCACCGAATCGGCACAATTGGTGCCGAAGGAGGCGAACGTGGCCATCATCGCAAGAACTAACGCCAAGATTTTCATTATAATAGGGTAAATTTGAATTTGGGTTATCTCGGGAATCCGAGGTTGAATTTTGATCCGGAATAATTTTTTAAAGGCAGAACCTCCACACGGCACAGCCTGGAGGCTTGCCGGAGGAAGCAAAATAGTTCTACAGCCTTCGCATTCTTATGAGTCGCTGCCAATGTCCGATGCTTCCCTGAAATATTTTTCGGGTCTGCTTCCATGGTGGATCGCTTCCCCGGCGTAGAGGAGGGCTCGATCATGAGCGTTAAAGTTGTAGTATATTAATTGATAATATTTACCTGATTTTAATAATTTTTAGCAAGAAACGTAGATTACATTGCAAAGTTAATAAAATTGGAGTTGACTTCCTAATATTTTAACAAAAAATTATGTGTTAAAAATCTGATACTAATGCAAATAATCTTGTTATGGTAGAACTGAACGCAAAATTTCCCCGCAGACACTGCTCTGCGGGGAAATTTTGCGGGGGGGGGTAAGTGTTTGACTTTTAAACTATTACCATTCAATGGTGAATGCAACCTGAGGTGTCGGAGCGGGAATCGGCGGGTGTAGTTTCACGAGGGTGATGCTGCCGGCGTTGATGGACGGGAAGCGCTCGAGGATCTCGCGGCGAAGCCGAGCGGCGGCATGCTCGAGCAGTCGGCACGGACGGCCGAGGCTCTCGACGGCGAGCGTGGCGATGTCGGCATAATTGATGGCCGAGGCAATATCGTCGGTTTTCATCGCCTCCGAGGCATCGTAGAATAGCTTCATCGAGAGCTCGTAGCGGTTGCCGACAAGCTGCTCCTGTTCAAGGACTCCGATGCGGGCAAAGAGTTTCATGCCCGTGATTTCTATACAAGTTTTCATTTGCGGCGGGAGCGGGAGCCTTTACCGGCTGTCTTGCCTTTCTTTCCGGGTAGGTCACGGCGCGACTGCTGCCGGCTGTTGGCGGCGGCGTTCAGCGTGGCCAGCGAGCGGGCGGGATTCTTCTCATCAACGATTACAAAGTCGAGCTGCTTGCGGTCGAGGTTGCAGCGGGCAACCTGTACCTTCACCCGGTCGCCGAGACGATAGCGGTTGTTGTGTCGGCGTCCTACGAGGCTATAGTTCTTCTCGTCGAAGTCGTAGTAGTCATCGGCCAGGTCGCGCACGGGGACGAGACCCTCACACTTGTTTTCGTCGAGCTCGACGTAGAG
>CAYVTB010000050.1:0-12866 GCA_964454365.1 uncultured Bacteroides sp.
TCCTGGTGCAGTCGTTCACTTTCTGCGCCTCGTCTCACCCGATCACTTATCTCGGCGCTACTCCGGTGTTCATTGATTCGGAAAAGGAGTCCTGGAACATGGACCCTGATCTGCTTGAAGAAGCTATCAAGGACCGTATCGCCAAGACAGGTCGTAAACCGAAAGCTATCATTCCCGTGGCTCTCTACGGCATGCCCTATAAGATCGACCGCATCATGGAGATTGCAGACCGCTATGAGATTCCGGTTATCGAGGACGCCGCCGAGGGGCTCGGCTCGCGTTTCAACGGTCAGGTGCTGGGCACATTTGGTAAATACGGCGTGCTGTCGTTCAACGGCAACAAGATGATTACCACCTCGGGCGGCGGCGCCTTGATCTGCGAGAACGAGGCCGACAAGAAGGAGATTCTTTTCTACGCCACCCAGGCCCGCGAGAGCTACCCTTACTATCAGCATGAACACATCGGCTACAACTACCGCATGTCGAATATCTGCGCCGGTATCGGTCGCGGTCAGATGACCATTATCGACGAGCATATCGCCCATCACAAGCATGTGCAGGAGTTGTATTGCGAGTTGTTGAAAGACGTACAGGGCATAAAGATGCACTGCAATCCCGAGCCGGAGTATGATTCCAATTTCTGGCTATGCACGGCCACGCTTGACCCGGATCTCAAGGTCAAGGGTCAGGAGAACGCCTACAAGGAGGTGATAACCGGTGCGGTTGGAGGTGCAGCCGGTGTGACGCATGCAGCCACGACTGCCACGACCGATTGCCAGCCCAACGATAATGTCGAAGCGATACGCGTAGCCCTTGACGCCGCCAACATCGAAGCCCGTCCGCTGTGGAAACCGATGCACAAGCAACCCGTCTACCGCGACGCGCCCGCCTATGTCAACGGCGTGAGCGAGTCGCTTTTCAAGGTCGGCCTCTGCCTCCCCGCCGGTCCCTATGTCACCGACGACGACGTCCGCTACATCGTGGATACAATTAAAGCGAATATTTTGTAAAAGTACTCTTTCTGCTAAACACTCCGGGCAGCTGTGCAATTGATGCGCGGCTGCCCGGAGTGTTTTTATAGGGTTTACGTTATTTTACGGTGAGTGTATAGTTCATTTCGGGATCGACTGCTTTCTGCAGGCTGGGGCTTACCATGGTGAGCGAGCCATCTTCGTTTACAATGAAATACATCGAGCAGGCCGAGGGAGTGCCGAGGGCATCCTTTGCATCGGGGATGAGGCGGATATATTCAACGTTGACACCGTCAACGACTTTGCTTTCCTTGCGGAAATCGCCTTCAGTATAAGAAGTTGCTACCTCTTTCAAGGGGCTGGATGCAACGGTGTCGAGCAGAGAGTTCTCGATCATCACGAAATCACCATCGGTGTAGTTGTGGTCGTCATCATAATCGAGCTTAAGGGTATATACATTGGCCAGTGCATCGGCTGAGGGAAGAATGCCCGAGTAGAGCACTTCCTTATCGTCGCCCTTTACTGTGGTTGTGTCAGTGGCGGTTGTTGTGGCTGCTTTGTCGCATGCAGTGAACCCCAGGGCTGCAACGAGGGCAAGCCCAAACAATACTGTCTTTTTCATTTCTTTCTTATTTAGTTGATTAATATTGTCGCGATTAAAGACGGCGCACAGCGGCGTCATAGTTATTTCAAATACAACACCAACCCCGACGATATTGTTCACAGAGGTTTATAATTCATTTTCATATCAGAAGTACCTAACTATTCCTATGGCCGTTCAGTGAATTTTATGACACCGATTTCCTTTAAAATGTCCATATCGAGGGCGATTGAGAAGCAATAGGCGGGAAATACGAGTCTCGGACATTTCACACGACCCGAGTGCATTATATATATGTAAGAAATGTTATCCGCATCGGTAAGGATTTCGGCCAGGCGATTCAATTCCGCGTTATGAAATTTCTTATGTTTAATTTTAACCGGTAAAGCATATAGCGGATTTTCTGTAGATATACTCAACTCAAACAGTGCGACCGAAGCGTCATCCCGACACGAAAGGTCCTCGTAGGTAAAATGGCCCTCATTTCTTTCCAATATGCCGAACCGGCCGGGGCGTCGGTCATAAAGATAAATATACTTGCCGTCGCGACCAACGAGATTGTTGGTTGAGTCGGTTAATTCCGGGGCTGTATTCAGGAAAAGCACAGAGTAGGGGCTACGGGTATCGTAGACGTCGCTGATTACAGAGCGAAACAAGCGGTAAAGGTCTTCGTCGGGCTCCAATCGCTTCCATTCGCGCCAGTTGAACCAGGCCGGGAATTGGAGCGCCCCTTCAAATAAAATCAGCCGAGAGATGTCTCCTGATAGCTCATCAATCTCTTGGTCGCATTTCCCGCTTACAAGTTGCTCATTACTTACTGCTTTATCAGAAGAAAGGATAAAATCAAGATTCCCGCGAGGGTGTATCATAATGAAGCTGTCCATGTGGTCGGGCTTATCGGCAAACATGATGCGAAACTCGTAGGGTGTCATTTCCCACGATGCTCCCTGACGCGTATAGCAGAAGGCAAACAACATGTTGTCGGGAAAAATCCAGAAACGGCTTTTGCCCCCGTCGGAATCGTCAACCCATATTCCGGGCATATAAAGCCCTTGCAGCTTCTCCCCTACTTGCCGCTGCTCCTCGGCGATTACAAGCGAAAGGCACACGTCCGTAATAACCATCAGCGAGGAGGCCAGCCATAAGGGTGTACATTCTTGCAAACTATCCTGCTCGCGGTATGCTCTTTCAAGGGTTTGAAGCCATTCGTCAAACACAAGAGGTTTCTCCATAGAACCCAGTCGAGGCATATCAGCTTTCAATAGAGAAATTAATTCGCGAAGCCGGTCAATAGCTGCCAATGTCTCCCTATCGCGAATGTCATGTCCCCTTGTGCTACCTGTCCACGGCTTGACGACACCAAAGGCCATCAGCACAGTAAAACAGATGTCGACCGCAGGCGCCTCGTCAAATCCATCGGGAAAGAAGGCCTCCAGGAGTCGGCTATCGTCATTCTTGATCTTGAATTTGTAGATCTCATCATTAGATAATTCCTTCCCGGCCGTGGCGTACAGGCGGAAGAGCATGCGGCAGAACTTTTTCCTTGATGCCATCTGAGAGCGGTCGCCCCAGTCGAGCGAGAGATAATAATCCGATGCGACAATATAGTCGGTAACTAAATCAGTCAGTGGCAGTGATTCATCCAGATATTCCCCGGCCCGACGATTGAGGGAGTCATAATACATAGCCATGTCGCGTTCTGAATCCCGATTATTTATAACGGTTTCAAACGAGACCCCCAGGGCCTCGCGATATTCAGCATCCGTGCGGAATAGCAACCGCGACCTATAAGCCACTGAAATCACATCGTATTTACTCAAACCCTCCATCGGCTGTATCTTAATATGCCTGCAAAAATAGTATAATCTTGCGTAAAAACCTAAAGGTGGCGTCGCCGCGGGGGAACAAGCAGGTATAACGATGGCGTAACGGCGAAAAAAAGAGGCCTTAACTATAACTTTTGAATAATTTCCGCAAAACAGCTACTGATATATTTTGACACCCGGGCTCGGGCGAATAATTTTGTAAAAGAAAAATCACAAAAATAAAAGCCCATGAATAAATAATAGTAGAATAAACTGCAAAAGAGCGTTTGAATCAAAAATATTCGCTATCTTTGCGATGTCCGATGGAGGAGAAATACCGTCGGAAAAGAAAAGTGTCAAGCTTTCTTTCTCAGTTACATCGAACCGCCAATTCAAAAACAACCTGAGACAAAGTGAGATTAGACGCTCTTTCTGTTTTGTCGTATCTGTCGGCTCGGCCTTTGCCGCCGGGCCATTGCATACACAACTCAGAGGGGCAGTTTATTCTACCCTTATATCATTCAGGTTGAGGCCTTGGCGGGCCTGATGTAACTATGATTGAGGTGCGATGAATTCCCCTCTTTTCTTGTACTTACACCAAACCGCTGAATTAGGGAATCAGGAGGCACAGAATTTTTACGATCATGGAAATTAATTTTGATGTAATTGAATGTAAGACGCCTGCCTTTGAAGTAGCAAAATATTGTCATGGATGGTGTTGCACCAATTCTGATTCGACAACAACTAAAAATTGGTATATGATGCTCGGAAGCTAAAGTATGAGAAAAAGTAACTTCATATCGCCGTTGAAAAGGTATGACCTGCCGGATGATCTCGCTTTTATATCACATGATGGAAAGATTATCTGTGTTTCGCCCTCGACGGGGAATTGGATAGTTCTGTCAAATGATAAGCAGGTAACAATACTTAAGAAGCTGGCTCAACATCCCTTAAAAGATATAATTGAGGAATATAAAGACCATCTTGAAGATGTGCGTGCTGTCTTGGTTCAGTTAGAAGGCAGGCAACTCGAGAATAAGGAACCCATTCTTTCTACCGAGTTTACTTGTCAGATTAATCTGACCAATAAGTGTAATCTATTATGTCCGCATTGTTTCATGAATGCCGGGCATCCGCTGGAAAATGAACTTGCAACTGCTGAAATTACAGAATTTCTTAAGAACCTAAGGGCTTTTGGGATAAATCATGTATCGTTCTCAGGCGGTGAAGTTACAATGCGCTCTGATCTGTTAGACCTTATCAATTGTGCCTATGAAGCAGGGCTTAAAATTGATATCCTGACCAACGGCGTCTCATGGACAGCGGAAATGATAGATGAAGTTGCACCCAAAGTCAATGCAGTGCAGATAAGCGTAGACGGCTTTTCTGAGGAAGAAAATTCCAAAGTCCGGGGAAAAGGATCTTTTGATAAAGCCCTTAGGACCTTGGACAGTTTTCTGCGGAAAGGAGTGACTTGTCGAATTGCGATCACCCCGTTCCCCTCTGATGATTTGCCGACTAAAGGCGCTTCCTATGTCAATTTTGCCCGTGGACTTCGCGACAAATATTCTGATTTACCGCTGAGAGTTGTATTCACGACAGGTATAATGGATGGCAGGGATCTACACTTGACTGATGAAGCAAGACAGGACTACCATGAACTCATGATGTCAATGACGAGCTATTATCTTGGAGAGGATGCCATGGATTATCCCTTCATACTCTCGGCTCGCAAACACTTGATAATGGATAATTGCGGATATGGAAGTCTTTATATCTCGGCCAACGGGGATGTAAAGATGTGCAACAAGGCCTACGTTAAACCCATAGCGAACCTGAGAGATATCTCGATGGAAGAATTGTCGGATTTATCCCGGCAAGCCCGGCGCAGCTCCAACATCAACAACATTGAACCCTGCAGGACTTGTCCGATCAAGTATGTGTGCGGCGGAGGTTGTCGAGTCGATGAATTCCCCGAGTTAAGGGATGGTTTAATTAATGACAGTATTCCGAGAAGGGAATGTAGCTCTGAGCATAAAAAAGAAATGTACGATCTTATGATCCGCACTAACGAACAAATTTTTCAATAATCTAAAAAACGATAAAAAATATGCGAAGCGAATTTAAAAGCATGTACGAAGAAGAACAGCTTTCCGAAGAAGAAATCGAGGAAATGCGTGAAGCAGAAGAATATGTAAGGGAATATGACAGAATGTACCGACCCTGGGAAGATTAAGAGCGATAATTTTTCTGACACTCACACTTCATCTAAAGATTTCCTCCGGATAAAGGAGAATGATGTCGTATCAGGTCGGTTATAGAAATTAGAAATCCACTCTGCAAGTTAATTGAGAGTGGATTTCTTTTGTTTGTTAATCTTTAGAAAGACTGTCTTAAAGAGAGGCTTAGCAGTTTTTGATATAGCGGGCGGTGCGGGAGTCGCGGATGGGGCCGTTGAAGTTGAGGCCAAAGCCGAAGGTGTAGCTGTTGCCGACGGTATCGGTGTAGGGCTCGATGTCATGGGGGCAATCTTCGTTGTGGCGCTCGATGGCGTCCATGGAGGCCGGCAACTCGAAGGGCAGCAGGGCTGAAGGCTCGTGTCGGCCCATGATGATGTCAAGATACACCGAAGTGGCGACGTCAAATCCCATCAGTAGGGCGTCGGCAAGTGGCTCGATTTCGGCGAGAACGGGAGGATTGGACGTGAGCATGACGACGATGACCGGTTTGTCGCCCATGCGGCGTCGAACGTCCTCGACCAAATCGAGGTCACACTCGTTAATCGTCCGCGCGGTCTTGCCGAGATATGAGCGGTTGTCTGAGGCCTCGAATGGGTCGCCACCCGCGATAGACACGGGGCGTGATGCGCGGGAGGTGTAAGGACGATATTGCAATGAGATGGGTATGTAGCCATTGCCACCGTTTTCTGCATCTTTGGGGTCGTAGCCCATCATGTAGCTATGGGGAGACTCGATGAATACAACTGCAGCATCGGCCTCGTCGGGGTTCTGGACGGGAGTGAAGCCGTCGGCTGTAACGTCCTTGAGTGGATCCACATCGCGTGCCGGGAGGATTGATCGCCAGTAGGTCAAGGTCTCGGGAATGTGGCGCGTAGGAATCCAGAGTTTAACACCTTTTTTCAGGGGTAGGAGACCCTTGGCGTTCTTCAGCAGGATGACAGAGTCTAGTTGCTGCCGCCGACCCTCGGCCGCCCACTCGGCGTTGCCTACAAGGTTGCGGGTGGCAAGCGTATCGACGTAAGGATTCTCAAAGAGACCTGTCCTGAACATGTTAAGAAGCAGGCGCACGGCCGAGCGTTCCATGCGCTGTCTCATGGCTGCCTCGCCTTTATCGGCGACGCCCATGTTATAGGCCTCGAGCACAGGAGCTTTGGCCTGATTGCCGCCAAACTGGTCGACCCCGGCCTCAAGCGCGAGATAATGGCGGCGTGCCTCTGTCTCGTTCTCGACGCCCCAGGGTTTACCTGAGTGGATTCCGGGATGGATTTCATCGTGGGTAATGGCCCAGTCGGTGCAGACGACTCCGTCAAAGCCGGCCTGCTCGCGCAATTCAGTCGTAATTATCTGCCGGCTGTAGGCATTGCCTTTGTCCCCGGTAGGATCTATGCCATGTGAGATAGTGTAGTAGGGCATTATCGCGGAGGCACTTTCGGTAGAAGAACCGAGGTTGAAAGCGCCATCGATGAATGGCTTTTTGTGGAGCTCATAGCATCCGCCGGGATACACAGCATATTTGCCGTTACCATAATGGGCATCTCTGCCTCCCTCGCCGCTTCCACCGCCGGGCCAGTGCTTGGCCATGGCGTTGACGCTTTCAATGCCCCAGCCCTGATCGCCGGTCTCCTGGAATCCGCGGACGTAGGCTCGGGTGAGATCAGTCACCAGTTGCGGGTCGTTGCCAAAAGTCGATGAGTAGCGATACCAACGAGGGTCGGTCCCGAGGTCACACTGTGGCGACAAGGCTGTCGCCAAGCCCATGGCGCGGTATTCCGCTGACGCTATCCGTGCGAAGCGTTCGACGCGCTCGGGATCAAACGTTGCTGCCAGTCCCAGGCAGTGACTCCAGAGCGACGTGCGCCCCTTGGCACCGGAGGCAAACTGCTCGTCGAAGAATGCCGAGTGGCGCGGGTCTGATGAGTTGTTGGCCGGTATGCCAAAACCGAGATTTTCTACAAATGCCTGGATGCGATTGTTCCATCGGGCTGCCGATTCGGGGCTTTCCACGCCCGCTACAAGTAGATGCCGCACATTATCGTGCGAGAGAATCTCCTTCTGCTGGTCGCTTAGATCCCAGGGATTATTCTTTTCCGGATCGAATGCCATGCCTTCAAAAGTTCCCGTCTTGGCCGGGACATGGTATTGGGGGCTGTACAGCATTAGTCCGGCAATTTCGTCTATGGACAGTCTGGACGCGAGGTCTGTGGCGCGCTCCGCGGGTGAGAGTCGCCAATCCTCGTAAGGTTTCAATTCACCCGATCCGTCAAAGCTTTTGAAGAGCAGGCCGTCGCGCTCAATTATCTTGACTTTTGAATCCGGTGAGTAACCCAGAACGGGGGCATCATTTTGCTCAATCTTCATCCATCCATCGGGCATAAAGGTTTCTTTGGCAGTCTTTTTCATGGCGATAAAAAAGAAAAATTAATCGGTTTTATTTGGCATATTGAAAATCGAAAACGGATCGTGGGTCAAGCGGAGTTCCCCGATATCTTGCTTCGAGATGCAGATGAGGGCCGGTCGAATGCCCCGTGTTGCCACTGAGTGCAATGGTGCCTCCGGTTTCGACCCGTTGCCCCGTCATGACGAGGGTCTCGCTCAGGTGAGCATATCTGGTTTCAAGTCCGTTGTCGTGTAAGATTACGATAAAGCGGCCGTAGCCCTTGTCGTAGCTGACTCGACTCACAACGCCGGGCATTGGTACCTTGACGGTGTCGCCTACACACATGGCTATGTCGATGCCGAAGTGCATCCTGTTAAAGTGGTCCCGGTAGCCAAAGTGTGATGATATCCTATGGCCCGCTTTCAACTCAAACGGTATCCCTGTGACTGGCGGTTGCACAGCAGCCGGGTAGAAAGGGGGCTCTGCACCCCAGGCACCGGTGGAGTAATAACTGTGCCCAGAGTAGGCCCCGGCGATAACATCGAGAACTCCGAAGCCGGTTACCCGGTTAGCAGGAATGGAGACTACTGGCGTAGGCGCGAGGATCGTATCGGATGCAGTTGATTCAACGTAAAGCAGCACATTGGCTACCTCGGAGGGAGAAACGACAGAGTCTGTCGCCTCGCTTGTGCAAGTCGCGACAAGCTGAGAAAAAATATCTGCTTCCCGGCTTTGCGAAAAAGCCCGGGAAGCAGATATAATAATTATCAAAAGAAATGTCGCGAGAGAGCGAATCATTCTTTGGTATTATGCTTTGTCAGGAACCTCAGTATTTTCCGTGCTGTTCTTCAGCCTGTCCTTGTAGTTCTGGATTGTCGGCTTGCCAAAAAGGATCCAAGCAGCGCATGCAACGAAGGCGAGGAAGGTGAAGCCTATGAGGATAAGGGCCTTACGCGGGCTTGAGGGTTTCACGGGAACAGTCGCCGGAGATATTACTGCGTAAACCGGTGTTGTCTCCTGTACCTTGGCCTGGGCTGCCTGCACTCGTTGGGATGTCTGGTTGTAAAGATTGAAAGCAAGGGAAGCCTCATTGGCAAGGCGCTCCTTGACGGTTTCTGCTCCGCGGAAAGCCAAGCCATGATTGCGGTCGAGATAGTCGGCATAGCGCTGTTGAGCTTGATAGTAAACATCGCGTGCCTCTTGGTTAATTCTCTCGGCATATTCAAGATCTTGACGTGCCTTGTCGGTACGATAAGCGGTAATGTATTCTTTCAGTCGGGATACTACGGTATCAGCAAGCATTGCCGATACGAGGGGATCCTGCATCTTTACATCAATGGTAACTACAGATGTTTTGGTATCCACAGATGTTGAAATGCGCTCTGACAAAGCTTTTACCAGTAGATCTTCATCGGTTGTGAGACGGAATGAGTCGAGTTTGTGATCAGCTCCCACCTCTTCTTCTGATTTGAAAAGACCGATAATTTTTCCGGGTAATCCTAAGATAAATGACCACCAAGGAGAACGGCTTTCTTCATCCATATACTGCTGCACAGTCATTTCTTTACCATCTTCCGTCATCTTGACTTCAACATCAAAAAGGCTTGTGATGAAAGGCACTGAACTGACAACATCGGGATAAAGCATAGGATAGACTGCATCTAATCCGGCTCCGTTATTACCGATATTGATACCGGCCATTGAAGCCAACGTACTAAGGCCTCCTGATGTGGCCTTGGGATCATTGATTTCAGGTGCCAACTTTACAGTGGTGACATATTCTCGGGGAATGCTGAACGCTATTATGAGGCCGATAACTGCACCCCAGATACTCCATTTAATCAGTTTGCGACGCTGATTCCAGAGCTTAGTCCCAAGTTCAAGAATATCGACTTCCGATTCCTCGGCATTAGCCGCGTTGTTGATATTTTCTTCAGCCATGATTATTTCTTGAAAATGTTGGTAATAGCAGCTGCCATTGTAGCTACCGACGAGAAGCTGGTTGCGAGTGTCAGGATCTTAGTCCAGTCAGTGCCGATCTTGTTAGGTTTGGACGGAATAATGATATGACAACCGGGTTCGATAGGCGTATTACGCTTGGCACGTGCAACCGTGCCGTTCATATAGACGATGAATGCTTTGCCTTTGCGGGCGTTGTGGCCGTAACCGCCGGCCTGCTCGACGTAGTATTTCATTTTCTTGCCGGGTTCGTAAATAACCACATTGGGGAACATCACATCGCCTGAAATTTTAACTGTACTTTGCTGTTCGGGGATGAAGAGTTGGTCACCGGGCTGCAGAACGAGGTCATAGTGCGAACCAGGGTTCTGGAGAGCTCTTTCAAGATCAATACCCACATTATAAGTGCTCGAAACCTGGATTTTGCTGACGGCGATAGAGTCGGAATTGTTGTTGCCGCTGCTGTTCATCATTGCGAGGCGGAGGACTTCCTGGCGGGCTGCGATTTCGTCGTCCGTGAGGCGGCGCATGAGGTGGGCGCCTCTAAGATATGCTCCTTCGAGGACGCCGCCGGCGCGGTTTACGAGTTCCGACATGCGTTCGTTTCTTCTTTGCAGCACATAAGATCCGGCAAAAAGAACTTCGCCACCGATTGAAACTGTCTGCTGGGTCGCATATCCCGGGCTTGTGCGGATGGTCACATGGTCGTAGGGCATCAGACGGAAACCTTTGCCTTCGCCAACTGCGAGCCCGTTTTCAATAGATACTGAGAAAATCTCCGAGAGTTGGGGGGTCTGTACGGTTGATGTCGGGTCTACAATTCGGCGGGCAATGTCTACGCGGGCTGTTGAAGCGCCTTCGAGGAGGCCGCCCGCCTGCAGGATAAGGTCTTCAAGCGTTGTGTTCATTGCGAAGGGATAGGTTCCCGGGCGGGCAACCTGGCCGGCGATGGTGAGAGCACCGCGTTCCTCAAGTTCATGAATACTCATGACCACCACGATATCATTGCGCTTGAGTAATACATCCGGAGCCTTGCCTTCGAGAATTTCCTTCAGGTCTACAGCCATTAGCTGGAGCTCGAGATTCTCACCCTCGCGATACAGAAGGACGCGATCGGTGTAAGCGTCGTCTGTGAGACCGTCGGCCTTGCGGATAAGGTCGCCGACAGTGGTGACCTGTTCGTCGATTGCGAAGAGGCCGGGGCGGTAAACAGAACCTTTCAGTTCTACACGGTTGGCATAGCGGTCGAGAATAGTGCCTACCGTAATCATATCACCGTCACGGAGCTGATATGTTGCGAAGTCGCCGGTTTCAATGTTGTAGAGTTCGTTTTCAGTGCCTGCCTGGCGAGCTACCTTGACCATGCCCTCATATGCGTCGCCGGTGAAGCCGCCTGCATAATCAAGAATGTCCTTGATCGTTTCGTTGGGCTTGATTTCATAGTACATCGGGCGCTTGACGTTGCCGTCGATGTTTACAAGCTGCTCATAGGGCGGGACAATAATTACGTCACCTTCCTGGAGGCGGATATTGCCGTTGGTCTTGCCTTTGAACAGATAATCGTAGATATCGACGCCTGCAATCTTCTTGCCGTTGCGGAGCACCTGGATGTTACGGAGCGAACCGATGTCGTTGATACCTCCTGCACGGTAGAGAGCGTGGAATACTGACGAGAACGGTGACAGACGGAAGGTACCCGGGGTGGCGACTTCACCGAGAATGTCGACCTGAATGGTGCGCACCTGTCCGAGAGTGACCTGAATATCTGTCTCGGCGTCGTTCATGCCGGCATATTTGCTCGAGAAAGTATTCTTGATGTGCTTGTTGGCATCGTTTATCGTCATGCCGTTCAGATAGACCGGGCCGATCTGGGCGATCATGATGCTGCCCTCGGGAGAAATAGTCTGGCGCAGGTGGTCCTCTGAAGTACCCCAGATGTCGATAAGAATCTCGTCGCCGGGGCCGAGGCGGTAGTTCTGGGGAGTAGCGAGATTATCGCTGGGCTCGAAAGTGAGAGCTCTCGAGTTGAAAACCCTGTGGCCATAAATCTGGCGTGCTGAGACTGTGCCGCTGCGTCCTTCGTCGACTGCGCGGGACACGTCGACCATGTCTTCCGAAGAAACGTCACCGGAGGCATCGTGACGACGTTCCTGTCGTGCACCTGATAACCCCTGATTTGTTATTACGTCATCGCCGTTCTGCTCTGCTTCGAGCCGGGCCTTGATTCGGTTGGCTTGCTCCGGAGTTACCCCTTTGGCCATCAGTTCGTGGCCGATCTCCTGGATACTCTTGCCGGCAGCGGTCTGCTGCTTGATGTAAGCTATCACTTGGTCGTCGGACATCGCTGAGGCGATAAGCGAGACGGCCATGAAAAGTGACAGTAAAACACGCCTGATTTTCATATCGTATAGTAATTTTTTTATTTTTCTTCTCATTGTGGCCCGATAGGTAGGCCGATACGATAAAATTGGTTTAAAAATTCATTTAGATCAGAAAGCCCAATATAAGCTACCAAATCAGCTACAAAGTTAATTATAATTATGTATACGGGCAAAATATTAACAGTAGTTAACAAACTGCCACCCCTTGCAATAGTCTGATATAAAAAACGGAGTGACACCCGCGAGGGTCACACTCCGTCGTATAAGGAGATGATCTTTAAATCAAGCTCTATTCAATTAAATATTTATCGCATATATCCACTCAATGACGGACCACTAATTATTAGGCTCAGCCTTTCTTGCATGCAAACGAGTGTTCGTCACTCCGAAGCGACAGTCCGAATACAGCAAGCCCCCTTGGAGGTCCAAGGGGGCGTATTTAATGATAAATCGTGTTATCGAAGGCGATTTATATACATTGGTATATTTTTAATATCTAATTATCTTAATCTGAGACCCTCTTCGTTCTATA
>CAYVTB010000051.1:0-3810 GCA_964454365.1 uncultured Bacteroides sp.
GCGCATCTCCACGACTTCACTGTTCCCTATCCCGGGATTCCGGAGGCGCTGGAGGAGTTGCGTGCTGCGGGAGTGGCTCTTGCAGTGGCTTCAAACAAATATGAAAGTGCCGTGCAGCGCCTGATCGCTCATTTTTTCCCGAATATACAGTTTGCCGACGTCTGCGGACAGACCGAGGGCGTGCCTGTCAAGCCCGACCCGTCGATAATA
The DNA here is from genome assembly GCA_964454365.1 of uncultured Bacteroides sp. Classification (GTDB taxonomy): domain Bacteria; phylum Bacteroidota; class Bacteroidia; order Bacteroidales; family Muribaculaceae; genus CAG-873. The sequence continues at coordinate 211 of CAYVTB010000051.1, forward strand.
TTCCGCATCCTCGGCGAGTGTCCCACTCCCAAGGCCGAGGTGCTCTATGTGGGCGACTCGGGCGTCGATATGGAGACGGCACGCCGCGCCGGCGTGGACAGCGTCGGTGTTTCGTGGGGATTCAGGCCTGTGCGTGAGCTTGTGGCTGCCTATGCCGACAAGGTCGTGGACACGCCCGCTGAAATCGTGGCGATAGCCCTCAATCAGGCGTAAACGGTAGGGTCGGGAACTCCCGTTTCGATAAAAGCCTCGCGGCGCTCGGTGCATGTACCGCAGCGTCCGCAGTGTTTTTCACCTCCCTTGTAGCAGGAATAGGTGTGGGAATAATCCACCCCGAGCTCCGCGCCACGACAGGCGATATCGGCCTTGCTCAGTCCGGTATACGGCGTGTCCAGGGTGATGCGGTCGTAGGTACCCTCCTCGATTGCGCGCGACATGGCTGCAGCAAAGCCGGGGCGGCAGTCGGGATAGATTGCATGGTCGCCGCTGTGGTTGGCCATCATCAGGTGCTTGAGCCCGTTGCTTTCGGCAATGCCGGCGGCTACCGACAACATGATGCCGTTGCGGAAGGGCACAACGGTCGATTTCATGTTTTCGTCGTCATATTTTCCCTCGGGAATCGCGTCGGCACCGCTCAGGAGAGAGCTCTTGAAAAGCTCTCCCATAAAGGGCAGGTCAACAACAAGCAGGGGAATTCCAAGTAACTCACACTGGTATCGCGCACACTCGATTTCGCGCGCGTTGTGGTTTGAACCGTAGTTGAACGTCACGGCCAGCGCTATGCGCCCGGCGTATTCGTGGAGCATGGTCGTCGAGTCCATGCCACCGCTTGCTATCAGCAGGGTATCCTTGGCCATGGCTGTCAACGGTTGGGGAACATGGCCAGCATGCGGGCTTTCACCAGGTCGGTGTGCTCGCTGTCGCCGTAGTTTGCAAAGGGATATATGGAAATGCCTCCGCGGGGAGTGAAAATGCCGCGCACCTCAAGATACCGCGGATCCATGAGCTTCACAAGATCCTTCATGATGATGTTGACACAGTCCTCATGGAAATCGCCGTGGTTGCGGAAACTGAAAAGGTAGAGCTTCAGGCTCTTGCTTTCAACCATCTTTATGCGGGGAATATAAGAGATAATGATCTCCGCAAAGTCGGGCTGGCCCGTTTTGGGGCACAGCGAGGTGAACTCCGGGCAATTGAACGTCACCAGATATTCATTCTCGGGATGCTTGTTGGGGAACGTCTCGAGTATCTCGGGGCAATATTCGGTCGGATATTTCACACCCTGATTGCCCAGCAGGGTGCAGTCCTTCACTTCGTCGGCTGAACGCATATCGCAGAGGGTTATATGGTTTACAAAAAAAGGGTAAGCTGACTACATCGCACCGCTACAACCCAATACCCTTGCTTCGGTCAAGACCTGGGGGATTCATGGGGAGCTGGTCGTGTAGGACTTACCCGCTGCAAAGGTACGACATTTTTTTCGAATTCTTCAAATATTGTTTTCATATTTTCAAAAAATATCCTCTAAGTCCCGTGGAAATACCTGAAAAATAATATTTTAGCTACGAAAATTTGGGAATACAATATTTGGAGGTCCCAAATATTGTTTGTATCTTTGCATTCCGAAAATTGGTAACAAGTGACCGCTTTTCGGAATTAATATGGAAATTAAAAGAGACTTCTATCTAAATCAGCTAATTGCCGCCAGGCATAACAATATGATAAAAATTATCACCGGGGTACGGCGATGCGGAAAGTCATATCTATTGTTTAACCTGTTTACTGACTGGCTTAGATCACAGAATATAGATGACAATCATATCATCATGGTTGATTTGGAGGATCGACGCAACAAAGAACTCAGAGACCCTGATATTTTATTGGCTTATATTGACAGTCGAATGGCCGATTCTGAACAATATTATATCTTGATAGATGAAATACAGTTAGTGTATGAGTTTGAGGATGTATTAAACAGTTATCTGAAGATCAGGAATGCTGATGTATACGTCACCGGGAGCAACGCGAAATTTTTATCTAAAGATATTGAGACTCGTTTTAGAGGTCGCGGTGAAGAGATTAAGGTCTATCCCTTGACTTTCAAAGAATTCATGTCTGTCAGACGGCAGGGTATAGAACTATCCCTGGAAGAATATATGACTTTTGGAGGATTGCCCCAGATATTGGAATATTCAACACCGGACCGAAAGACGGCTTATCTTAAGGCCTTATTATCCAAAACGTATCTCACGGACATCATTGAGCGATATAAAATAAAAAATGATGAAGAACTTGAAATGCTCCTCGATTTCATTTCTTCAAGTATAGGCAGCCTGACTAATCCCACGAAGTTGGCTAATACATTTGTAAGTGCAGGAAAAAAGGGTGTTACAGATAAAACAATTAAACTGTATCTGGAGTATCTTTGTGATTCTTTCCTTATTGAGAAAGCACAAAGATATGACGTAAAGGGGAAGGGATATATCGGTACCCCTTACAAGTTTTACTTTACGGATTTAGGACTTCGCAACGCGAGACTGAATTTCAGACAACTGGAGAAGTCACACATGATGGAGAACGTTATATATAACGAATTATGTGCACGAGGTTTTAATGTTGATGTCGGTGTTGTCCCCGTTACTCTCCGGGACTCAGAAGGAAAGCAAAAAAAAGTGCGTTACGAGATAGATTTTGTTTGTAATAAGGGTAATCAACGATATTATATTCAATCGGCATATCGGATGGAATCTGAAGAGAAAATTAAGCAAGAGCACAACTCATTAAGGAATGTAGACGACTCTTTCAAGAAAATAATAATAGTTGGTAATCCGATATTGGTGGAAAGAGATAATCAAGGTATCACAACTATGAGTATTTACGATTTCCTGTTGAAGGATAATTCTTTAGATCTATAAAGCATATTCTTGCTTAAAGCGCAATAAATCGCCCTGACTGCATGGCAACCAGGGCGGAAGTTGTTGATGGAGAGAAGAGGTTTGATTCTCTTCCGATATTTTTGTCAGTTTTTCAGTCGAAGTAGATGTCGGCGACTTTGGCGATCGCTTCTTCAGAGGGGTATTGCTTGCCGCTGCTGTCGCGTTTTGTAAGGGTAAACATTGGGTAGAAATCAGGATTCTGTGATGCCTGGTAATCTGTGGCCGATTCCGATTCGTCACCCTCGACAGCGGCTGCGCTCTCGATTGCCTCGTCGGAGAATTCAATTGCCTGAAGCAGCTGGCTGCCGTTGATGATGGTTATCTGCATCAGTTCGGGATTGACGCGAAGCTGGGGGTTGCTGTCAAAGCTGGCGGGCGCGCCGATATAATCTTTTACGAGAGTTGTCACTGTATCGATGAATTCTTGTCTTGTCATTGCTATATACTTTACGGGGTTATTTACTTTTATAGTATAACAACCTTCTCGGCGCCTTGGTTTAAACTTTAGTCCCCGCCGCGTTGTTTCTATTTAGTTATAAATAATTAAGGATATTACCATGACAAAAGACGTAAAGACTACTCTTCTCGACCGCCGCAGCATCAGGCGATATGAACGCGAGCCTATTCCCGAGGCCGACCTTGAGTTTATCCGCGAAGCCATCCG
>CAYVTB010000051.1:3910-12837 GCA_964454365.1 uncultured Bacteroides sp.
GAAATACCCGATCTCAAGCCCAAGCAGCCTGTCGACCTTCTGATTTTCAAGAACGCATACGGCACCCCCGATATGGCCGCGAAGCTGATGGACTATGATCGCACCATCGTAGAGTATCACCGCAACCGCAGCTCCAATCCCTCGGATAGCGACTGGATAGGCGAGATGCTCGGTTATTACAAGGAAGGAATGAACTACACGATGCTCGACAACTTGCGCCGCCGTGGATACGCGATGGAGAAGTAGAACTTTATAGTACAATAAAAGAGAAAAGCTGCCTCGGAATCGCGAAGCAGCTTTTCTCTTTTATTGTCGGAGGGTTTATTACATGTCCCAGACGAGGTACATGGCACCCCAGGTGAAACCGGCACCGAAGGCGGTCAGCACGATGCGGTCGCCCTTCTTGAGCTGATTCTTATACTCGTCGAGACACAGGGGAATCGACGCAGCCGAGGTGTTGCCGTAGTGTTGGATATTCACGAGCACCTTTTCAGCGGGGAACTTGGCGCGGTCGGCTACAGCTTCGATGATGCGCAGGTTGGCCTGGTGAGGTACAAGGTAGTCCACATCGTCGGCCTCGAGATTGTTGCGCTTCATGATATCGAGAGTCGATGTGAGCATGTCCACGACGGCGTTTTTATAGACGTTGCGGCCATCCTGGAACAGGTAGTGCTGGCCTGCGTCGAGGGTAGCCTGGGAAGTGGGAAGCACCGAGCCGCCGGCTGCCATGAAGAGATGTTCGCGGCCGCGGCCATCGACGTGGAATACCGCGTCGATTACACCTACTCCGGCTTCGTCGCTGGGTTCTACGAGGACACAGGCGGCGCCGTCACCAAAGAGGGGGCAGGTCGAGCGATCTTCATAGTTGACCATCGATGACATTTTCTCGGTACAGCACACGATGACTTTCTTATAGATGCCGGCCTTGACATAGGCGGCGGCGTCCTGCAGGGCGACGATAAAACCGGCACAGGCGGCCTGGATATCGTAGGCATAGCAGTTTTTGAGCTTGGAGCCGTGGGCGATGACCGAGGCGGTCGACGGGAAGCGATAGTCGGGGTTGGAGGTAGCGCAGATCAGAAGATCGATTTCTTCCGGGGCGATGTTATATTGCTCCAGCATGCTGTCGACTGCTTTGATTCCCATGTAGGAAGATCCGGCGCCCTCGACGTGGAGGATGCGGCGCTCCTTGATACCCACGCGGGTGGTGATCCACTCGTCGTTGGTGTCGACCATCTTGGAAAGCATTTCATTGTCAAGGACGTCATCGGGGACGTAAGAAGCTATGGCTGAGATACGTGCGCTGGGCATAGGTGGTTATTGGGCTTTTTGGGGTTGTTGATTTCTTTTCTTGGGGAAGGATATACGAAAAATCGCTCCTTTCTTCTCCGCCGGCTTGCCTGGATTTCTTCACCGTGGCAAGCCGTGGAGCTGCAAGGAGTGTTTTTCGTCGCAGACGGCCGGGATTATTGCTTGCCTCAGAGGGCGGCGTCTTTAACCACCATAGCCTGAACGCCGCGATAGTAGCCGCATACGTCGCAGACAGAGTGGTAGATGTGCCATGAACCGCAGTTGGGGCAGAGGGCAATTGTGGGAGCTACTGCCTTGTCATGGGTACGACGCTTGGCGGTGCGGGTCTTGGATTGTTTGCGTTTAGGATGTGCCATGATTGCTTATTGTTTTGTTATTTTGTTTTTTATTTCAGTTCCTTTTCCCGGCGGGGAATCGGAGTTAAGTTTATTCTGTCTTGTCGCCCAGGCCTTTGAGGGCATCCCAGCGGGGATCCGTCGACGCGGGAGCCGAGTCGCCGCTGTCCATGTCGTCGATCGATTCCATCATCGACTCGGCGAGTTCCTCGTCTTCGGCCGACATACCTGCGCGGTGTTTCTTGAGCAGGGCGCTCATCTGGCGGTTGCATTTGCCCATCGGGTGAACATGTTTGATAGGAATTGCAAGCACCACGGTGTCATACAGCATATAAGCGACGTTGAGATCGTTGTCGCCCGCAGGTATCACCAGCAGGTCATCGCTGTCGTCGTTATAGTCATCGCCATATTCCACATTAATATTATAAGTGGTGTCGATGGGTATCACAAGGTCGTCCAGGCAGCGGTCACAGAGCATCAACACGTCGCCGGTGATATGGAAATCAAGGGAATAGATGTCGTTGCGGTAGTTGACAGTCAGATGCACGTTCAGATCGGCGTCGCGGACGTCGCCATACTCCATATTGGCAAAAAACTGCTTGTCGAGCTTGTAGTCAAACTCGTGTACTCCGGGTGACAGAGACTTGAGCGGTAATTTGTATGCTGAGAATTTTCCCATGTCTGAACTTTGTGAAAAACTGTGCAAAGGTACGGATAATCTCTCAAATAGCAAAGTTTTATCAAAAAATATTGTTAAAACCTCGCATTTAGGGGCATGTAACCGGCCATGCCGGCATCTTGTAGGCACCTGTTGTGGTATTGAAAGCAGCCGTGTATCAGTCCCGATATTTAATCCTGAACTTATCAAGAATAATCTTGAATCGGTCCTGGGCCGTGAGACAAGTATCCATCAGGAAGCCTTTGATATGAGGCCAGTTGCGCAATCCATTGTAATAATACAATTTCAGATCGTCGGTTATGATAAAAGGAACATGGCCAAGCCGCAGACATTCCCGAAACATGATGAGTCTACCTACACGACCGTTCCCGTCCTGGAATGGATGAATTGACTCAAACCTTTGATGAAAATCAAGAATGTCCTCGAATGAAGGATGCTTCAAGGCGTTATATTCCCTCAGCAGTGCTTGCATGGCTGTGTGCACATTTTCAGGCTCAACCGTGTCAAGGCCGCCAACTTCATTGGGAAGTTTCTTGTATTCTCCGACTCTGAACCAATCCTTGCGCTCGTCCGATGTGCCTGATTTTAGTAAGAAATGCAGGTGCTTTATGTAGTTTTCCGTGAGCTTGCTGTCGTTTTCTTCGATTATGTAGTCTATGGCGCGGAAATGATTGGTCGTTTCAATTATATCATCGACGTTCATGCTGTCGCCCGTTATTCCGATAGTGTTTGTCTCGAATATATAACGGGTCTGGTCATGGGTGAGACGACTGCCTTCTATGTGATTTGAGTTATATGTAAGGTCGACCTGGATGCGGTGGTAAATGCTGCCATTGACCTTTCCGGCTTTTTGGTCTTTGAGCGCGGAAAGCAGGGGGGAGACTTCGGTAGCTGCTTTCTTTCGCTTAGGAATTGGTGCATCGACGGGTATATTCCAGGTTTTACCTACGAGACGGGCTCCGTCTACTTTGCCGAGGGCACAGTAGTTTCGGGCAGTGCGCTCGGCAATGCCATGGTTTTGTGCCCATTCTTTCACTGAGATATAGTCCATGTTATCGGCAAGAATTTTATGATATATTTTGTGCAAAGATAGTAAAACTTGCCGATATCGGCAAGTTTTCGTCTTTTGTGCGTCCGATAAAAAGCAAGCCGGGGCGGCCGCCAATCGCGAGCCGCCCCGGCAGGGAAAAGGGAGGTGTTATCTGATTACTTTACAACAACCTTCTGGCTTTCGTTGCCACGGACTACTACATAGATGCCCGGAACGAGGTTCTCGCGCTCTACGCGTACACCCTGGAGGTTGTAGAAGACGGGAGCTGCGTCGCTGTTATCGATGCTTACCGAGTCAACGCTTACCATTGCACCGATTACGCCGGGGCCGGCGATGGTCACCTTGGGAGCTGCATTGACGAGCGAGTAGACGCGATAGCCGCGGTTGAGCATGTAGGCGTGGAGGTTGCCTGCGTAGTCGAAGTCAAGATCAGCCCAGGTAGCATCGCTCGAAGGAATCTGATACTTGAAGGTCATCGCGGGCTTGCCTTCGTTCCACTTGACGTCATAGATGCGGATACCCTTGTGAGTACCTACGGCGAGAGTCGTCATATCCTGTGACAGAGCGGTGGCGCTGTTGCAGGATTCGAGGTCTACGAGAGAAGCCGAGTTGAACAGGATTTCGCCTTCGTCGCTGATAACGAGGAAGCAGGGCTTGTCATTGCTGTGGTTGCCCTCGCTCACGAGCTGTGAAGCGATGAAGCCGCCGGGGAAGGTGGTGATGTCGACGTTGGTGCTGCTCAGGTAGCTTGAACCGCTGAAGAGCTTGCCAAAGTCGGTTGCGGGACCTTCGGTGATGGTGTTGGCACCCTTGGCAAGGTCATAGCGGACGAGCAGGTTGTCGCCGTTGCTCTTGACGAGGTTGCAGTCTTCCTCAAATGTGTACATGTAGGTACCGTCGGCATGGTGACGGAATGCAACGCAAGAAGAACCGCCGCCGATGATCTTGCCGTCATAGGTGAAGGCGCCGGTGCCGTCGCGGGTACCGCTGAGCATCTGGACGGGAGCCTGGTCGGGATTTTCTACATCGATCATGTAGTAGCCTGCGTTGGCATCGCTCCAGTCAACTACAACGCCGTAGCCATAGTAGGAGTCGCCGCGGATCGGGCTGTTGATCTTGCCGCTTACGAAGGGCGAGCCCTTGTGCATGTTGCTCTGGAGCTTGGTGCCGTCGCCGCCGAAGACGTCAAAGCCGCCGGCATAGCTGTGTGTTACAAGCACCTTGCCGAAGTTGGGCATGGTGGGATCGTTGAACGAGATCACGCCGCCGCGCGAGCCGTCGGGACGCACTGCGGTAGCATCGGCGAATACTTCGCCGGCGATACCTACGGGAGCTGATTCAACCTCCACGGTCCAGTTGGCGTCGAAGTCGAGTTCGCTGCGGTCGAAGCCATAGGTGACAAGTTCCCCTGCCTCGCCGGCACCCATTTCGATTACGACGGGTTCACCTTCGAAACCTTCTATCGGGGTGAGGATAATGCGGGAAGCTGTGGCGGGACCGCTCAGGCGGTAGCTGAGTGCATAGCCGGTGTCGGCGGTTGAGAAGGAATAGTCGGCCTCGCAATTCAGGTCATAAGCGCCGGCTACATAGTTCATAGGCTGGTTGACGCCCTTGGTGGTAACCTTGGTGATCATGCCGTCGCGCAGCAGGTAGAGGTTCATCCAACCGTCTGTTACTTCGCCCGAGAGGTCGTCGCGTGTAACGACAACCTCGCCTGCGGTTGCATAATAGTAAGCTGCAGCAGCGGGGAGAGCCTCGGTCAGGGTAACGGTAGCTTCGGTTGCACCGCTCAGGCCCTTGGTGACGTTGATAAGCTTAATATCGTCGCCGGTGGTGCTGGTAACGATGTAGGAAGCACCTGCATACTTGAAGATGCCCGCACGGCTGTCGATGTTGCTCAGAAGGTCGTTGCCGTTATCGAGAGCGGTTTCAAAGCCTTCCTTGAAGTTCCAGGCGCTTGCGCCGAGATTGCGATCGAGCAGCAGGTACTGGTCGTCGCTCAGAGGCGAGCAGAAGAGGTTCATGGTTGTGATGGAGCCGTTGACGGTCAGCGGGGTGACGGGCTTGAGGTCCATCGAGGTCTGAGCCTGGCCTTCCATTACCATCAGGTAGGTGGCACGGGTCTTGTATTCGGGAGCGGTGACGGTAGGCATGGGAATCAGAACCTGGCCCTCATCGCTTGTGCCGCTGTAGGCAAAGCGGATCGGGTAAGCGCGGTACCAGAGCCCCGAGTTCTGGGTGCTCAGCCATTTTACGGGATCACCGGTGGGAAGACCTGCGGCGTCCTTCTCCCATTTATAAATGTAGAAAGTACCGCGGCCGGCATCGCCTTCCTGGATGTTGGAGCTGTCATATTGGTTCTTGGTAGCGTTGCAGGCAAGCAGGTAGCCGTCGGAGGTCAGCTGGATGTCGCTGATAGCGGCGATCGAGCCGGCTGCGCCTTCGGTAGAAACGGTTGCAGCGACTTCCTTCTTGGCGAGGTCATAAACGATGATGGTTGCAACGGGCTGTTCTTCAACAGGCACGTTGGCAGCGATGGTCATTTCCTTGTCATGTACAAGGATATACATCTTCTGGTCGCGGACGAGCACGCGCTTAACAATCTGGCGTCCGATGCCGGGGATTTCAACGTCGGTGTACTCGGGAGTCATTACATACTCGTTAACTGGCGACAGAGCACCGAAGCTCGACAGGGGATCGGGATAGTTGTAGGCCATGTCGACGGGTTCTTCGTAATCGATAGCTTCCAGGAATGCCTTGGGATAGCTGGTCGCGCCGGCTTTTACTTCGACCTCAATGGGCTCGATTTCCTTATAGTCGGGATGGCTGAATGATACCGCGTAGGTACCGGGGGTGAGGCCCTTGAAGACGAAAGCACCGTTGTAGAATTCGTCGGTGGTGTACTCTGCTACTACAGCGCCGTCCTTGGTCAGGGTCACCTGCACGCCGTTGAGAGGCTTGTACTTGTCGTCGGTGTTAGGATTGGGCTTGTAGAGAGCGTGGGTGAAGCGTTCGTGCTGGTCGCGAACGATACCGTAGATTTCACCTGATGCATCGCGAGTGGGGAAGTCCCAGTATTCGGCAACGCCGCGGGCATACTGATAACCTTCGATCTGGTCGACGTCAAAGTTCATGCCGCGGTGAGTTGCGGGGAGATAGGTGTGGAAATAGCCTTCTACCAGATAGCCGGGAGTGCCGTGTTTCATTACGCCCAGATAGCCGGTGTAGCCCAGGCTATTGGTTGAGCTTTTGCCCTGGCCCATAAAGTCGATATCACCGTTAATATAGGTGTAGGTGGCCGACCATGCTGCGTGGGGGTTGGGGAATGAATATTTGGCAGCGGCCTCGATCATTTCCCATGATCCGGGAACGAGAACGTTTTCCTTGCCGTTCTTGCCGCGGTACATGTAGAGGTGGTAGTTGACCGTCGAGCCTGTGCTGGCTGCGTTGGAGTGAATCGATACAAACTGGTCAAACTCATTGTATTCAACCTCGGTGGCGATTTCAAGCAGGTCGCGGTTGTAGAGCATGTAGTTGGGCGACGAGGTGGTGTTTTTATCCTCGAAGGGGCCGTTCTTCACGCGGCTCATCACAATGTTCTGCGACAGGTCGCGGGCAGCACCGATTTCCCAGCGTTCGCCGGTCTGGTTGAGAGTGCGGTCAAAGGGCATGCCCATCTCGATGAGTTTTTCGAGCATTGCAAGACCTTTCTGCAGGTTGGTATTTGATTCAAAGAAACCGGTGGTATCGGTGTTGGTGTCCGAGTATTTGTCCTTGCCGATTACCTGCATGGGACGGTCATTGCCGGTCCATGAGCCGTGGCCGGGATTTATGTAAATGCGCAGTTGATCGGGGGTCTTGCCGGCGTTTGCGCCTGCTGCGAGACCCATCAGCACTAACGCTGTTGCTATTCTATTAATTTTCATTGCGATAGTGTTGTTTTATTTGAGTTGAATGAGATAAAGTTCGCCTGTGGGGGTCGAGAACGAGATGGTCTTGCCGTCGGCCGATGCGCTCGGGTTGATACCGATGATGCTGGCCGGGGTCAGTGTCTGTTCGCGGCCGTCGAGAGTGCATGCTACGATGGATGACTCGGTGATGAAAGTGCCGTTGTCGATGTCGCGGCAACCTACTACTACGTCGTTACCGAGCCAGCAGGGAGCGTGGAGATAACCCAGCGCGCGGGCGTTGCTGCCGTCCAGGTCACATACATAGCAGCCATGGCCGCTCAGGTAGTAAACGATCTTCTTGCCGTCGGGTGACACGCTCGGCCACAGGTAGCTGCCGCGACCCTGAGGATCGATAAAGCTTGATTGGCCGCCGGGGAGGGCAACTTCGAGATGGCCGCGGTTGATGGAGACAGCGGCTTTACCGGCTGTTTTTACCTTGGCTCCGGCTGCGCTGCGCGAGCTCACGCGGCCGTTGTCGTTGAGGGTCAGGACGCCTGCGTCAGAGATGCTGTAGGCTGCACAGTGGCGCGCGGGCTTGCTGAGCTCGATCTGCTTGCCGCTGGCCAGTTCCACGCTGTTCACGTTGTAGTAGCGCAGGTGGTTGTCCTTCACGGTTGCTGATTTGAAAACGATGTGGTCACCGGCGGGGGTGAAGGCCAGTTCAAGGGCCGAACCGTTTTCAGCTACTTTCTTCACTGCACCGGTCGAGAAATCAACGCGGTAGAGCGAGTTGTCGGCATTGTTCGACACGATGGCAAAGGTGCCGTCGGGGCTGATGCGCGAGATGTTTACTTCGACTCCTGATGCTACAGGAACCGGAGCAATCCCTTGCACGTCAACTACCTGGGCACTTGCGGTCAGCGTGGCGATAGCCACGGCTGCTGTCAATAGTGCTTTTTTCATGGGTGGTTAAAATAGTGATTGATATTAGTGAATTATAGTTGTTTGACCTCAAAGTTAATGCTTTTTTGAATATCATATTTCTTTTTTAACGTTTTTTTACATCATAGGGGCTTAACATCAAAAATTCACAAACTTTAATGGCCATTGTTTAACGGTTACTTAAAAAAATCGTACCTTTGCCCCTTGATATTCACATTTCTCTGAATGAAAAAGTATAATCTTATCAATAACGCTCTGGGATGGGTGTGTTTCCTGGTGGCTGCCGTCACCTACCTCCTGACCATCGAGCCTACCGCAAGTTTCTGGGACTGCCCCGAGTTCATCTCCCAAGGTGCTAAACTTGAAGTCGGTCACCCGCCGGGCAACCCAATCTTCATGCTGGCTGCCCGCTTCTTCGTAACCCTCTTCGGTGGCGAGATTACCCGCGCGGCCATCGCTGTCAACTCCATGTCGGCCCTGCTCAGCGCGGCGACCATCCTGTTGCTGTTCTGGACCATCACCCACCTTGCTCGCCGCCTTGTCGTCCGCGATGACGCTCAGTCGGTTTCACTGTGGCAGATGATAGTCATTTTCGGCGCCGGTGTCTGCGGAGCGCTCGCCTACACCTGGAGCGACACGTTCTGGTTCTCGGCTGTCGAAGGCGAGGTTTATGCTTTCTCGTCGTTCTGCACGGCCCTGGTATTCTGGCTCATCCTGAA
>CAYVTB010000052.1:0-7008 GCA_964454365.1 uncultured Bacteroides sp.
CATTAGTTGAACACTATTAGTTTATGTGTCCAACTTTTGGGGGTCACTTCAAGCGAGTGTGGGGGAGCGGCCCATCTCATCATTCTGAGTGTCGGAGACACGATATCGTCTCTCCGAGACTCCTCCCTGAGCTATCGGTCTGCACCCCAGGCGCAAGCTGCCCGGGGCTTACCATAACTTATGCACCCTACGGGCGCATGGGGCGCCCTACCCCGTCGTTTACCATCCGGGCGCGGACGCCAAAAATGGCGTCCCTACTTGCGTAATGTGGCATCACGACCCTGCAGGGAATCACACCATGGGCACCATACCACGCCGCCCCGGGGGACGGTAACAAAAAATACCCCTATTTCACAATAGGAGTATTTCAGGAAATCCAATTAGGTGGATTTTAGGCAAGTCGGCGAGCCAGGCAAGAAGGTCAGCGGCCCGCTCGAAAATGCCGTCTATTATTCAAAAATCACTTGCGGTCATAATAATATCGATATCAGTTACCCTATTTGGAGAGATCGGGGCCCGCGGTAGCGGTATTGACTGTATAAGTCAGGTCGAGATACTTGTCATAGGTGGGATTGCCGTCGCTGCCTGTTCTCACTTGTATATACGGGCTGTAGACCCTGATCGTGTTGGTCTGTGCATTGGTGGGTGCCACGATGGTGAGGAAGCGGGCGCGCACGAAGTGCTGCACCGTTCCGTTGTCCAGAGTCACTTTAACGCCCGTCGGGTTATCTTTACTCAGCTGGGTGTTATAGTCGGCCCAGGTCACGGTTTTTATATATTGAATGGTGTTGTGCGATACATTGTCAAACAACGACTCCGATGTGTTCACGACCAGATTACCGTTGTAATTGTTCTGAATGTTCTGAGGGTTGGCCTCGAATACAAATCTCAGCGGGAAGAGTGCCTCGGGGATGTCATTGGCGAGCATGAAGCCGATAGTCAGTGGCTGTCCGATCGCCTGGCTTGAAACCACATTCTTCCACTGCGAATAATCGCTCTGCGCGGTTAAATATTGATCATATGTATCGTAATTCACGCCGTAGAGCGTGGGGTCGATATATTCCCAGGGATTTCTCACAACGATGCGGATAGTGCGACCCAGGCCGGTCTCTGTATCGTAGATGATAAAGTCCTGGGCCTTGCGGTCGCCCGTGGGAGGATAAGTGGTAATGGTGATCTCGCGCCAACCGTCGGCATCGTCGTCCGGAGCGTAAACGATACTTTTAATAGCCTCGCCGGTCACGAGATCCTTGAAGGCAATGCGGCCCCCGTTTTCTGTCGTCTCGTTATTGACGGTGCCGCCATTGTTACGGATATCGGTTTTGAACCGGTAGAGGAACTTGATGACTGTCTCGTCGTCCTTGGTCACGACAAAGGTCGTGCTGTTCACGCCCAGCATGTTGGCGCCGTCCGAGATGGTCTGCATCTGGCGCGTGTTGACGTCAAACGACAGGTTGTTGTAAACCACGCCGTCGAGGGCTTCCTGAGCCGTTGCATAGCCGTCGGCCTCAACCTTGGTGACGGTGATGTCATAGCTGAAATTTCTCAGGACATTGTAAAAGTCAAAGAGTTTATCGTTGTTCTTGGCGCCCATGTCGAGTTTATAATACATGGTGCTACCGCCCTGCTTGTGACCCTTCATGATGATGACGGGATTATACAGCGAAGCGTGGGGACGCTCGTAGAGATACTTGTCCGCGATCGTGAACCGCGATTCCACGGGGGTCCTGTTGGTGATATCGGCCGTAGTCGGGTCAAAGGGCCAGTAGCCCGAGTAGGAAGCACTGATGGTGGCGTAAGACACGAGCGTGTTGCCAGAAACGAAATCGGGGAACAGGCTTTTTTCGGAATTCCACGGCGCCACGGTGCCCTTGGCGGGAAGGTTGATCACGTCAAATCCCTCGAGAGTGAACGCGTTTCCACCCGCCTCGATATTCACGTTCATCGTGATGCGGGCAAAGTTGCAGAGCATCGGGATATGCTCCAGGCGCGACTTCAGGTCCTCATGCTGTGTAAATTCTTCTTTTGCATCATAAGTGCCGTAGCCGCGGGGGAATTCCATCCTGTGCCAGTAGGCCGGCGTTTCATTGCCGACCGAAAGCGACGGAATGAGCAGACCCTCGTTCTGCGACCCTATCTGAAGGTCGGTTCCGGCGGGCACGGCTATAAAGTGGAGCACGCGCGGCTGATCGGTCTTGGCGAGGGTGATCTTGAAATGTATATCACCGTTATTATCGATATCATTTTTGACTTCCTCCTCGGTTATTTCTCCTTCCTCAAGATTGTAGTTGTGGGACATAGGATTGCCGATAGGATCATCACCGCGCAACTCAAATTCAAGCACATAGAGCTTTAGTTTGTCATAAGCCGGTTTATCGGAGAAGGCGCGGCTGCGGGCCGGGGTAATATCGGCCACATTGAGCGAAATGTCAACCTCAATCTTATCGCCGGAGACCACGGCGGGGACATCGGGCAGCGTCACATCGTCGCTGCAAGCGGTCACCGCAAGCATTGCCAAAGCCGGAATTATATGTTTAAGAAACTTCATTGTTGTTTCGCTAATATTAATACTTCATTTCAGCATCACCCCACACGAAGGGATATTTGGGGTAAGTCTTGCCATCATAGGTCTGCGTCTTAGTTGTCTTGATAGTAGAACTACCCCAATACCATTCATCGTACACGCAGCGGACGAATGCAGTTGTCTGATTATTCATAACCGTTAATTTCCCATTTGTTAATTGAGCACGAACAGCTCCTTGTGCAGACCAATAATACGTGTTGTTACCTGTGGTAAATAGAGCAGGAATTTTATCTTGGGAAGACAAGTTCATTATATATTCAATTTCTCCAACTGTAGGAAGCCTCCAACGTCCGGCGGGATATTGCAACTCCTGATAAGAAGCACAACGTCTTTGCGCATCCTGTTTACTCATAGTAAATGCAACACCATAAGAAGATGCTATGCGGAACGACGGTGCTATAAGATATTGATTTTCGGTGGCCTCGTCGGTAGGATAATAATAAGATAATTTTCGAGTCGAAGTGGGATTGTCTGTATCAGCATTTTCAATACCTGGGGCTGTTGCCCAGCCATTAGCAGGTGCAGTACCGTTCCAATTAACATTACCGTTATTACCTGTATTAAGATTGTTGATGGCTTTAGATCTTGGATCACCGATTCTATATGTCTTATCTGATAATTGTGTAACTGATATAACATATTGATTAGGATTTGCATTATCTGCATCTCCGCCCAAACCGTATGCCACATACCAAACTTGATTAGCACTTTGAGTTTGATAACCATTGACATACATGTTCCCTCGCGCCGGCGTTCTTTGGGTTCTCGAAGTGCCACCATAGAAATTTTGCTGTGATTCGATAAACATGGCGGGATATTGCCAGATGACGAATTTCTCAGAGTACTGGGCTTCATCGGGCTGACCTATTTTATCTTTATGGACTATGGTGATTGTCATTCTATACCGGGAATAAGCCGCTGTCAATGTAGCCGGTAATTGATAATTAGTAATATTATTTAAAGTTGAGTTAGCATTAGCATCGCTTGTATAAGGACCATAACTAACGTTAGTATTACCGCTACGGGCATTCCACTGATATAATTCATGCTGAAAATACAGGGTGCGGGTATTTGTGGTAGGATCTATGCTATTATCAATCCAGTCATTGTATATATTTTTTGTAGTCCCGAATTGTGCCTGGTACCCGGGAACATCAGCATAGCTCGGTATCGCAGTGCTTGTCGTCGTTGAATTATTACGCTGGGTATTGGTTATGGCCATTGTCTTTTCGATGCCGGCGGCAGTGGTGTTGTAGAGGTAGTAGTTGAGGGTGTCAAGTTCATACTTGATCACGGTCTCATGGGATGAATAGAAGGGGATAGTGAGCAGGCCCTCGTTGTTCATCGTGAAAACATTCTGGTCGACCACAAGATAGCGGAAGTCGTCGATCTGCACGTCGAAGGCCTCGCTGCCCCAGTCGACGGCGCGATAGCTCACGTCCTCAAGCACCAGAGGCTCCTCGGGCTTGGTGCTACCCAGGATGTTGACCTTGATATTGACGCGGTAGGAGACATTGCGTGTAAGATAGTTCTGGCCGCTCACGACGGGGACCATATAGTAGCAGGTGCGGAAAGCGCCGCCGTTCTGCCACTGCACGATAAGCGTGAAGTAGGTCATCAGCTCGCTGTTCTCGCCCCAGCTGTTGGGATAGGAGTAGAAGGGCTTTTCTACCGTGAAGGGAAAGCCCTCGGGGTCGGTATCGCCGTTGTTGGCGAAGCCGCGCGCGGGGCGCTCGGTGTTGCCCAGCTCGGTGGAGTAATAATCGATGTCGGGATCGGGAGTGAAGGCGGTCGACTGCACCTGAGAGTTCTTCACGCCGTTGTGAATGAGGACAATCATGTTGTCGGTTCTCGATGTCCACTTTTCGCCATAGGCGTCCTCTACCTCCGAAGCGACATTGACATTGAGCGATATCTTGGAGGCCGAGCGCTTGAGATGGACGTCACCCGTCACGCGGGTCTGCGCGGCGTCGGAGGTCGCCTCCTTCTTTATCTCGCCGTAGCCGTCCATAACAAAGGAATCGGGGAGGATATCGGAAGCGAAGTTGCCTGTAATCGGAAGGGCTTTAAGCTCTCCGTAGGTAGCGTTGTCGGGAATAACGGTCGTTTCCGGCAAGTTGGCTATCACATAGGCGATGGCCGTGTTGCCCTCGGGGAAGAGGTCCTGAATCAGGTCGCGGTTGAAACGCACGGTCACGGTCGTGGCATTGCTGCCATCGACCTCGTGGGAGTAGTTGACACCGATCTTCTGCTTCAGCACGGGACGAGCGTCATCGAGGGCCCCGGTCGGGAAAAGGAACACCCACACGTCGTTGAGGCGGTTCTCGTAATTTACATCTTTTTCCGTACCGTTGATAGCGCGGGAGGAAGTCTGCACGCTCGACAGGTGCAGGGTGACACATCCCCCGAGATCATCGGGAGTATCTATGTCGATACGGTCGTCGGTACACGACACCGCCAGCAGCCCGGCAACCGAGACGAAGAAGGCCATGCGGACTGCGGCCGATATGCGTGAGAATATTTTGAGTTCCGATTTCATATATCTTACAGAGCTTCTTCTTGACTAATTGTAAAATACTGATTATTGCCATATTCAGTCCCGACAACGTCGGCCGAGAGGACACGGCCGTCGACGGTCTCGACGGTGAAGATAAGGCGAGCCGTGCGCGCATATTGTGCCGCGGGCTTGGTGGCGACGATGGTTATCGACGCCTCGCGTCCGTTGATCGTGCCGCTACATTCATCGGCGAGGATATCCGTGCCGTCCTCGTTTTTACCGATTACAAATTTGAAGGCGTCGGTCTCAGTCTCGCCTATGTTGGCAAAGGCCACTTTCCAGGTAGCATCCAGCGGCTCGGAGAAGGTGAACTTGCCTGTAACGGGATTGCCGTAGGTGATCGTGAGGCGCGCGGTCGTTGTGTTGGCCATGATCTCGGCGCCGGCGGCATTAAACCACTTCATGTAACCGCCCTCGGCAATGCCGGGGTTGTCGTTGTAGTTCCAGGTGGTCTCGTCGAGCTCCCAGTCGTCGACAATCAGACGGAGCTCGGCTGTCGAGCTGATTCCGGTGATGGCATAGCGATAGATGTTGTTGCGCAGGATAGGCATGTTGGCGCCGGGCTGATTGTCGGTGTAAGGAGCTACCTCGAGACGATAGAGAGGGGAAGCTTCCTGGCCGGCGCCGGGGGTCTGCACCGTTACGCGCATCCACATGTTGGGGATGTTGTTGTTGCGGGCCTCGACGGGATTGTACTCCGTGAGATAGCAGGAGAACACCGGGCAACCGTCGCCGCGCAGCAGGGTGGCTTCTTCATCCTTAAAGAAATTCAGCAGGTTGCTCTCGTCGGTGACCGTGAGGCCGCCGGCAACCGGGTTTATACCAATATAAGAGGCCGATGGCGGGACGGAAGGCTGAGTGACATATTGTGTTTCCACTCCGCTTATAGTCCACTGGTTAAAGGTGGGGAGGATGGAGCCGCGGGTCGTGTGACCGACGAGTTCAACCTTTTCCACGATGCTGCTTGACGCGGCGGGAGTGCCGGCAGTGTAAGCAATCTGGTCCACAACCTCTATCTTGGCAAGCGCACGGAGCATGTTGATGTCCTTCCCATTCTCATCCGTTGAGAGCTGATAGGGATTGCCCGGCGAGCTGGCTTTCAGGTCGGAAACCTTGACTGTGAAAGTCTGCATGCCCGACATAGGTATGTAACCGGGTTGCTGGCCGTTTTCACCTGCATAAATCGAGGGCTTCCATGTACTGGACCAATTGTTTAGTACCGGCATGGCAAAGGTCGCCGCCTTGTTGAATATATCAGCAAGTTTCATCCCGGGAGCAAAAGAAAAACTTTGGGGATTGAGACGTGAATAATTGCCAAGGACCACAATAGTAAATGTAAGCTCCTGCTTGGTAGTCCTCAGAAAATAATGGTTGCTGAGGAAAGCGGTCACCTTATATTTCACATAGGATGAACCCGGGACAAGCTCTATATATGGACTGAAAATTTGTAACAGCTTTTGCTCATCGTCAAAAAGGAGAAAGAGCAAGTTATCAAGATCGAGGTAATTTTCAACTTCTGTGCCGAGTTGAGTGTTAGTAGGTTCAATTAATGCTCGGGAATGTTCATTAACCGGGGTACGAGTCTTGAGCGAAAACTCAAGCGTAATTCCATCCTTCTGATCGACGTCAGGGTCATCGGGACACAGAGAGTTGTCGTCGATGCAACCGACAAGCGGTAGCATCAACCCCAAGATTACATATGTTATAATTTTATAGAAGTTTTGCATAACGCAGGTTTGTCAGAGACTGAATTATAATTCCATATCCTGGGGAGGGACTACCTTCCAGCCGTTGATGTTGATGCCACCGGCTATGTACCAGTTGAGGTCGGCGTCGACAAAGAATGTCAGGGTGTGGCGATCCATGC
>CAYVTB010000052.1:7108-12810 GCA_964454365.1 uncultured Bacteroides sp.
ATGTACCAGTTGAGGTCGGCGTCGACAAAGAATGTCAGGGTGTGGCGATCCATGCGGTCGAGGTACTGCTGGTTGGTGTAGTTGCCGGCATAGTGGCCCTTGACCATGCACAGGAACTGCACGAGGTCGAGGCGGATGATATCGGTGTCGTCGTGGGTGCGGTGAACCACGAGGATGGGCTTGCGGTCGGTCATGAGGCGGCCGGTGGAGAGCTCGGCAAAGATACCGGTGACGGGATTGGTCGTTTCCTCTGAACGGGGGCGCTCGCTCGAGAGAAGGGTTACGCTCCAGGGGCGGTATTCCATGGCGAGGTTGCCCGCGAGTTCATTGGTCCAGTCGAGACGGCTGTTGTCGGCCTCGATAGAGACCGTGAGCGCGTCGGTTGCTATCTCCGTGCCTTCGAGGTTCTCGAGGGCGACGTTGATGATATTGGTATCCTTGATGAGGTCGATGGCGGGGAGGGTGATGGTGCCGTAGGTGTCGGGGCAGTCGACCTCGGCGCTGTAGCCGTAGAAGAGCGGCACTATGTCGCGGTCGCAATAGGGCGTCGCGTCAGTGCCCTGCAGCGGGAGGGTAGCGGTGAGGTCGGTGATCGACGCCGGGTTGGCGCCGCCGCCGATGGTAAACGAGGTCGCCGGGGTGAACGAGGCCGTGCCTTCACACCAGGCAAGCATCGAATATTTTCCCGGGAGCAGTTCCACGTCCATGGCATAGCCGGGGGCAGCGAGGGCTGCTCCGCTCTCGGTCTTGGTGAGCACGAGGCGGCCGTCCTTGTCATAGACATAGAGCGTCACGGAATTAACCTGTGATGAAAATGCATCGACATTAAGGATGTTCATCGAGTAGTTGAAGGGCACGCGGTAGTGGACCGAGCAGTCGCCTTGATCGTCAAAAATCATGGAGTCGCAGGAACTCAGAAGCGAGCCAACGGCAATGACAGATAATGTAAAGAATGCTTTGATGCTCTTTTTCATCATGGATTATATGTTTGATGGCTCTCCGAGGAGCCGAATTAGTTTCAAATCAAGTGGCAGAAGGTTATCTGCAGCGATGGGGATCGGTTTATCGAGGAAGAGAGCTGAAAGGGATGTGAAAAAAGATTGAAAGTGGCGGAGACGACGCGGAGTCGCCTCCGCCACCGGTTTAGTTTATGAAATTTCTACTTTGAAATTCGAGAGATTAGAGATCAACATTCCAATCATTGCCAACAACGTTCCATGCGAGGACGTTGAGTCGCATAGCAATGTACTGATTGGTTTCGTCCTTGGCGGGAACGATAGGCTGATCGGGCGAGCGGAGAGCTGTTGCAAGACCGGTAATCTTGTTAATTGTCAGGTTGTAAACGTGGTTACGAACGATACCGAGAGCACCCGACTGAATGCTGGCCCAGTCATAAACGCCGTTCTGGTACCAAGCGTTATTCCAGTTGAGGTGACGGACGGGAACACTGTAGAAGCCGAGACCCTGGGCAAACATATCCATATAACCGATGGAAAGAAGCTGAGCATTTACAAATTTAAGATTAGCTGTAGTAATTTGCTCATAGCTACCTGTTCCATCTTCATTCAGCTGATAGTAATAAAGTGCAGCTCCTTCAAGATTAGCTTCTGTAAGCTGAAGGGTAACGAGACGACCGGCAAGGTTAACATTTGCTGCTTCGCGGGTAGCCTTATTAGGATGCATAAGAGTAAAACGATCCATGGGAGCACGGGTTGTACCGTTGTTGGTAAAGACTAGACGCATGCGTGAGTAAAGAGCTGTTTTAGCAGCGTTTGTGCTACCATAGTAGGTACCCTTGATACCATTGTTGCGGTCAATGAAGAAAGTACCGCCTTCAGTTGTAGCACCCTCTACAGTATACTTACCTACAACTACAGCAGAAGGAGCGGCGGCTGCAGGATTAGAATTTTCAATATCATTGATACGATAGCGTGAAACTGTAGCCTCGCGTGTGTAAATGTAACCTGTGCTATAAGTAACTGTAGTTTCACCAAGGGTGAGACCCGATCCTTCACCGGTTGCGAAAGAATGAGTTGTAGCATCAGCAGCAAGGGCCTGCTTGCCAATTCCACCATCATCGCTACGTCCGGCCTGAGCAACGACGTTGTTGTATGTATAATAGTTTACGCCGTAATCATATGTATAACCATCGAGGTCATTAACATCATCAGATACATTAGGATACTCGTTGTCAAAGTAAGCAGGCGAGCTTCCCCAGTAGCTACGGAAGTTATCGGGATCATTCCACCATACAGGTGCTACTGCGCCACCGGTAAGAGCCTGATTGATTTGACCGTAACTGGGAGTATAGTTAACTGATCCGTCCTCATTCTCAACACCATAACGCTTTGTAAGATACTCAGACTTGTCGACTGCATTTACTGTCCAGAATTCAGGAACGAAGGTGAGTGTAACTTCGTTGTTTGCAGCGTCAGTCAGCTTATAGGGTTCAACTGTACTTCCATCGAGGGTGAGACCGATCTTGGCTGCAAGACGTTCTACATAAATGTCCACAAGTGCACCGTCGTTATCAGCATTATCATCCTGGCTATCATTTACTGCTTGCTGAGCTTCTTCCCTTGTGCTGAAAAGCTGGGTATTGGCATTGATAGGAGTAGCGCAAAGACGCTGATTGGCCTGACCGGTCAGTACATTCTGGCCATAGTAAACCGAGTTGGACATTGTGAAATAGCTGTCGGTACGGAAAGTGGTACGTTCCTTGTCAATCAAATCAGCAAGAGAAACGCCTTTAAGCTCGGTAAGAGCCTGGTCTTCGCCGTTTACAATACAGATAATCTGAGCAGGAAGGTTCTGGCCCTGGGTGAGCTGGGCGGCAACTACCGATGTGTAAATGCGGGTTACATTGCTTCCGTCGGGATTAGCCGTGGCGGGGAAATACGAGAGACCATCTTCTACATCCTGCTTAATTTGAGCTAATGTCATGGTAACAGGCTGAGCGGTGGGTGTACCGGCGGCGTCATAGAAGAAGAAATCCAGACGATCGATGTAACTTTCATTTTCGGTACCATTCTCAAAGGCACGAGATTTCACATCGGAAGGAGCAGAAATCTGAACCGTCACGAAGCGGGTCTCATCATTTTCAACGGTCTGGGGTACATTGATGTCCAGGTCGTCGCTGGAGCATGAAGCGAGGCTCATGGCCATAGCGCCAATTACTCCAAAGAATAATCTTTTTTTCATAGAATTGGTTTATAAAAATAAGTGAATAAAGATGATTATATGCTGATTATTGGGTTATTGAATCCAACCGAAGTCGCGCATCTGGCCGAGGAGGTCGGCTGCTTCGCTGATGCCGGCGGCGGCAGCCTGCTGCAGCAGGGGCGCGGCGGCCTCGTAGTTGCCGCGGCGTGCCTCGAGGAGGCCGCGGGTGTAGACGGCTGTCGGTGAGTTGCCGGCCTTGGCGAGGTAAGCGAGGGCCTGGTCATAGTCGCCGTGGGCCACGGCGGTGGCGGCGGCGTTAAGGTTGGCCTCGGGCTCGTCGGGGTACATGCGCACGGCTACTTCCATCACTTCGCGGAACTCGGGGGACTCGGTGTCGAGGCTCTTGGCATAGAGGAAGAGTTCGTCGAGGCTGAGCTTCTGGGGCTCGGTGGCCATCACGAGGGCAATCTCGTTGACGTCGGTGTAGTTGCGCACGGTGTAGGCGACGTTATAGTCGGAGTGGCGCAGGGCGGGATAGACGTTGGCGAGGATGTAGGCATACTGGGTGGGGAATTCTTTCTTCAGACGCTGGTCGCGCAGGTCGGGGGCGATGCTGTTGTCGGCGACGAGGGCGAGGATGGCGTCCTTGTTCTCGAAGTCGAGCAGTCGCAGGCGGTTTTCGAGTCCCTGCCAGTCCTCGGCTTCCCAGGAGGCGTGCATGACGTCGGAGGGGAAGTTGTAGAGGCTGCGGACATATTCGATGAGAGCCTCGGTGCGGCCCTTGGCGAGGCGCTCGTTGGCGAGGTAGGCACCCTCGGGGGAGGCGTAGCCCTTGAAGCTGATGGAGGTGATGGTGGCGTCGGGGTCGTCCTTGATGCCGTCGATGGTGCCGACGATCTTGGCGAGCTCGATGGCGTTGTTACGATAGTCGGGGATGATGCGCATCACGTTGACGGGGAAGTTGATGTAGGCCTCGCCGACGGCGTTGCGGGTCTTGATGATTTCCTTGGTGGGGGACACATATAAATATGCGAAGTTGAGTTCCTTGACGCGGAAGTCGCAGGAGAGGAGGGGCTGGTCGGGTTCCATGCGGCCGCTGCAGGCGCCGGCGCATCCGGTGACGGTGCCTGTCAGGACGAGGTCACAGAGGTCCATCCAGTCTTCATAGGGCACGATGGCCTGGTAGGGGTAGGTTTCCTCCGAGCCGGCGCGGAGCTGGATGACGTCCTCGGGGAGGGCACGGGTGCGAATATTCTGGCCGTAGCGGGTGCGACCGGCTACGATGACCGGGTTGAACCACAGGGAGTCGCCGGCGGCGCTGACGACGGCGGGCTGCAGGAGCACCTGGCGCGAGGAGCTGATGTCGAAGGCGTCGGGGTGGATGTTCATGCGGAGCACGAGCGAGGTGGCGGTGCGCTCGACCGAGGCATCGGTGAATGAACCTTCGGGCCATGTATAGTTGATGGTCTTGGCTGCTGCGGTGAAGCATATCACGGCGGCTGCCGCTGTTATGAGAGCTTTACGGGTCATGAATGTGTGGCTTTTGAGGTTTTCAGAAAACATATACCAGATTTACGGCGAGCTTGGTCGGTGCCACATAGTCGCGCTTGGCATTGCCGGTGCGCCTGCCGCAACCTTCACACTCGAAGATGTCGTAGCGGGTGTGTATCCAGCCCACGGCAGCCTCGGCCTCGATGCTCCAGTGGGGGTTGATGAGCCATGAGTAGCCGTAGCCGATGCCGGCGCCGATAAACCAGCCCTGATAGCGATGGTCGGCGAGGCGGCGGAAGTCGATGCCCAGGAAGTTGTGCATGAAGTCGAGATGACCTATGTTGTACTTGCCGCCGAGTGCATGGAGTGCCAGGAAATGTCCCGTAGTGGCCTCGCAAAACCAGTAGCGGGCTTCGGGCTGGGCGAGCCAGTGTTTCCAGCGGCGACCGTGGGAGAAGGTCCACGCGTTGAGGTTGCCCGAGAGATCGAGCGACCAGCGAGGAGCTACGCGCACCTCGGCGCCGAGATTGACCGTGGCGGTCGCATCGTAGAGAATATTGGTCTTCAAGGCGACCGTCTGGGCGTCGACTGTTGTGCAACCTGCGACAACTATCAGCCCCGCAATCAGATACCTGACTTTCTTAAAAAAATTGTTCAATGCCATAGCTATGATGGTTTCTTTGTTCCTCAGTACGGTTGAATTATGCTATTTGGATCAGTTGTGAGATCAGATTAGAAGGAAAATAAGAGGTTCATCGGATTTCGCGCGCGCAAAATCATATTTGGCTGCAAAAGTACGGAATAGTTGCAAGAAAGTTACCCCCCCCCGTTAAAAAATGTTAATATCTGAAATTTTGTGCATTTTTCCCTTTTTACCCTCGAAGAGGGTCGAAATTTCGACGCCCTTCGGGGCGCCCGCGCCCCCGCAGCGGGATGATGCGCCGGATGGCGCATGGAATGGAGCGCCGTTTACCATCCGGATGCGGACGCGATGAATCGCACAGCTGTCCGGTAAAAGTTTTAACAAACACCAGTAAGTGTAAACTTAT
>CAYVTB010000053.1:0-4596 GCA_964454365.1 uncultured Bacteroides sp.
AGGATGTGCGCCTCGAAACGGCCGACAATACCTATTTCCACTTCAAGACGGATATCTTCAAGAAAGAAATCACATATTCCACCGATAAATCGGTTGCTGCCAATCTCGTGACAATCCCGGCATCGCGAGCATTTGAGGTTATCAACCTCAACCGGCAGGGTGAAAAGCCGCTGTCGCTGTTGCCCGAGGGCAAGGAGAAACCGCGCGAAAAAGCCGCCTTCGGCGATATTCTCGGGGATGATGACCTGACGCGCTTCGACCGCAAGAAGAAGAAAAAGAAGAAAAAGAATCCCCAGCAGCAGGCTCCGGCCAATGACGGAGAGCAGCAGCCGCGGGAAAACCGTCCCGCTAACGGCGGCGACCGCCCGCAGCGCAAGAAAAAGAAGAAAAACGTGGCGAAAGACGGCGAGGGAGGTAGGCCCGAGGCACCCAAGTCATCGCAGGAATGAGGTCACTCCTCGCAGCGGTGACAATGGCTGCTGCGCTCGGGGCATGCACGTCCATGTCGACCGAGGACGCGGCTTTTCAGAGCGTGCCTTCGACCGGATGGGCCTACGGTGATACCGTGGTGTTCCGGCCCGAGGTAGAGGATTCCGTCGCGGAGGGGAAACTTGCCGTGATGGTGCGTCACACGTCGGCCTACATTTTCAGCAACCTGTGGCTGGAGGTGACGACGCCCGGCGATTCCGTGCCGGTGGTCGATACTGTCAACATTGAGCTTGCCGATATGTACGGGCGATGGCTCGGGCGCGGCTCGGGCGTGAGTTTCGTGAAGGTCGACACGCTTCCGGAACTGAGAACGCTCGGCGTTGACAAGCCCGTAAAGGTGAGACACATCATGCGCGTCGACACGCTGGCCGATCTGGAACAGATAGGTGTGATTTTTGTAAAGCAATAATGTTGAAAAATTTGGAAGCAGACAAGTCTACCCCGATCGATGCGCTCGTCTTTGACATGGACGGAACGCTGTGGGATGCCGTAGACTCATATTGCAAAGTATGGGACACGACGGCCGCCGAGCTCGGGGTGTCGCGTGCTCCCGTGCAACGCGACGAACTGGTGTCGCTCATGGGCAAGCCGCTGAAGGAAATCTTCGTGAGCCTCATGGGCGATTTTTATTCCGACCGGGATGCGTTCATGGAGCGGCTGACCGACGTCGAGAACCGCCTGATGCCTGTCCTGAAGGGACGGCTATACCCGCGCGTGGCCGAGACACTCGAGGCGCTGAAAGGGCGCGTGAAGCTCTTCATGATCAGCAACTGCACCGGTCGCGGCCTTGATAATTTCCTGACTGTAAATAATCTAAAGCAATATTTTGACGGCTGGCTGAGCTATGGCGAGACCGGGGTTGACAAGGATGTGAACCTCCTGAGACTCAAAAAAGAATACGGGCTCAGGCGGCCGGTCTATGTCGGAGATATTCAGCGCGACAGCGACAGCTCGCATGCGGCAGGTGTTGAATTTGCCTGGGCGGCATACGGCTTCGGAACGGTAGACGACGCTGATTACCGCATAGATGCATTTACCGAACTTGAAGAAAAGGTTCTTGATAATGGAAGCAAAATTTGAAGAAGAACTGCAGCTGCTCCCGGCCGATGAATTGAAGTTGCGTCTGGGGCGGGTAACCGAGGCGATGGCATCGTGCAATCTCGAAGCCGTGCTGCTTTGTGACAATGCCAATATATATTATCTCACGGGCCGTGTTTTCTGCGGATTCATTTTCGTGACCGCCGGCGGGGAGATGACCTGCTTCGTGCGCCGGCCGTCGACATTGCGCGGCGCGGGGATAGTGCATATCTCCAAGCCCGAGGAAATCGCTAAGCATGTCAAGGCCGTTGCGGCTGTCGGCCTCGAGCTCGACACTATGCCTTATTCGCGCATGGAGCGCCTGGCGGCAGTCTTTCAATGCTCCGCTCCCGGGAATGCCTCGGCAGTGATGCGCATGGCCCGGTCGGTCAAGACACCGCTTGAAATCAAGATGATGGAAGAGTCGGGAGTGAAGCAGACCCAGGTCTACCGCGAGATTCCGCGACTTTATGTCGAGGGCATGAGCGATGTGGAGCTGCAGATCGAGATTGAGCGCGCCCTGAGGCTTCGCGGCTGTCTCGGACAGTTCCGCGTGACTGGTCCCGACCTCGAACTCTACATGGGCAATATCCTGACCGGCGACAATGCCGACCGTCCCTCGCCCTATGATTTCGCTATGGGCGGCGCGGGAATGAGTCCGTCGCTGCCTGTCGGCGCCGACGGCACGATTATCAAGCCCGGCAAGCCGGTGATGGTCGACATCAACGGCAACTTTACCGGTTATATGACCGATATGACCCGCTGCTATGTCTTGGGCGAGGCTCCGGAAGAGGCAGTCAGGGCCAACGAAGTTTCAAGAAAAATCTGCAGCACGCTGGCATCAATGATGGTGCCCGGCGCCGCTGCCGCCGATTTATACCGCGAGGCCGCGCAGATAGCAAAGGACGCGGGCCTGGAAGATTATTTCATGGGGCACCGTTATCATGCAGGATTCGTGGGTCACGGTCTCGGAATTTCTATCAACGAGCAGCCGGTCATTGCGCCGCGCTCGCGCGACGTGCTTGTAGCCGGGAATGCCATCGCCCTCGAGCCCAAGTTTGTGATTCCCGGCATCGGAGCTGTCGGCGTCGAGAACACTTATATCGTACAGGAGACTGCTCCCGCGCGTTGTCTTACCCTCGCTCCGGAGGAAATTGTTCCATTAATGTAATTGAAGATGAACTACAGGGACCGGTTGAAACATCCTTCGCTGGCGCGCGTCGGGCGCGTAGCCGATGCCATGGGCCGCGAATGTTATGTCGTGGGCGGATATGTGCGGGATTTGCTTCTTGAACGCCCGTCCAAGGATATTGATTTTGTGACGGTCGGTTCCGGTATCGAGCTTGCCGAAGCCGTCGCGGCCGACATGGGCCCGCACAGTCATCTGGCAGTGTACCGCAACTTCGGCACGGCACAGGTGCATGCGCGCGGTGTCGAACTGGAGTTTGTCGGAGCCCGCCGGGAATCTTACAACCGCGGGTCACGGAACCCCGTCGTCGAGGACGGAACGCTTGACGACGATCTGGCGCGACGTGACTTTACAATCAACGCAATGGCAATCTCGGTCAACTCTGCAAACTATGGCGAGCTTATTGACCGCTACGACGGGTTAGGGGACCTGTCGCGTCGCGTTATACGCACTCCGCTTGACCCCGACGTTACTTTCAGCGATGATCCCCTGCGCATGATGCGTGCGATACGCTTTGCGACGCAACTCGATTTCGATATAGCTCCCGAGACGCTGGAGTCAATCACCCGCAACGCCGGGCGCATAGAGATAATCACTGCCGAGCGCATTAAGGACGAGCTTGGCAAGATAATGAGATCGAAGCGCCCGTCAAAGGGATGGCTGCTCCTTCACGAGACAGGCCTGCTGAAACTTATATTGCCCGAGCTCGAGGCACTGAGCGGGGTGGAATTTGTCAACGGGCGCGGTCACAAGGATAATTTCCTGCACACCCTGCAGGTGCTCGATGGCGTGGCTGCTCGCAGCGACAACGAGTGGCTGCGATGGGGAGCATTGTTTCACGACATTGCCAAGCCGGTCACCAAGCGGTTTGAAGCCGGGACGGGCTGGACTTTCCACAATCATAACTTTATCGGCGCGAAGATGGTGCCCGGCATTTTCAGCCGGCTCAAGTTGCCGATGGGAGCCGAGATGCGCTATGTGCGCAAGCTCGTGGAGCTTCACATGCGGCCTATTGCCCTTGTTGAGGAAGAGGTGACCGACAGTGCTGTGAGAAGGCTCATGAATTACGCCGAGGAAGATCTCGACGACCTAATGATCCTCGCGAGAGCCGACATTACAAGCAAGAACGAGGCCAAGAAGCAGCGCTTCCTTGATAATTTCGATCTCGTGGAGGAAAAGTTTGTGGATATCAGGGCCAAGGATGCAGAGCGCAACCGCAAGAATCCTATCGACGGCAACGAGATCATGCACATCTTCGGGCTCAAGCAGAGTCCGCTTGTGGGCTACTTTGCCAAGAACCTCAAGCAGGCGATCAAGGACTGCGAGATCGATGACACGCGCGAGGCCTCCCTCGAATACCTCTATAAACTCGCCTCCGAGAAGGGCATAGAGCCTATCAACCCGCCACGGGAGGAGAATTGAATGAAAAGGTGAGACGGCAGTCAGACTTGTCGGACAAGTCGGACAGGTCTGACTGTAGACGTGCAAATACCCTGGTCGCCGCACAGCGGGCACCCCTCCTTTTGGCCGGAGCCATCCGGGCGCGGACGCCATTTATGGCGTCCGCACCCACTACTTTGGACAAGGGGCTTAACTGGCATGTGTTGAAGGATGGGGACACGCGGGGCAGTAGGGACGCCAATTTTGGCGTCCGCATCCGGATGGCTACCTGCAGGATGGGGAGTCCGGTCGGATGTGGCGCGATAGTTAAGTGGTTCGTTGCGGTTTATCATAACATCGCATCTACGACGCTCCATGTCTTTTTATCGCCGTTACCCCAGGCGTTGCCTGGGGCTTACAATAATATCGCGCCCGCCGGGCGCTCTTTATAGACGCGGTTG
>CAYVTB010000053.1:4696-9972 GCA_964454365.1 uncultured Bacteroides sp.
GGATATTTGGGGGTTAGTCGCGGTAGTAGATGCGCTTGACGCGAGGGGCGACGGAGGTGAGGATTTCGTAGGGGATGGTGCCGAGGGTTTCGGCGAGTTTTTCGACGGGCATGTGAGGGCCGAAGATCTCGACTTCGTCGCCGATAGAGGCGCGGGCGTCGGTGACGTCGATCATGCACTGGTCCATGCAGATGTTGCCTACAGTGGGGCATTCCACACCATTCACGATAAATGAAGCATTGCCGTTGCCGAGGTGACGGTCGACGCCGTCGGCATATCCGACGGGAACTGTGGCGACGATGGAATCGCGGTCGAGCCGGCCCTTGCAGCCGTAACCAATAGTGGTACCTGCCTGCCACGGACGCAAGGAAATGATGGTGCTCTTGAGGGTGGCCACGCAGCGGAGCGGGGAACGGCCGGGGAGGGGAGACACGCCATAGAGTCCGATGCCGAGGCGCACCATGTCGTACTGGTGATCGTGGTAGCGCATGATGCCGGCGGTGTTGAGGACGTGGCGCAGGACGGGATAGGGCAGGGCGTTGACAATCTTATCGGACATCTCGCGGAAGGCACCGAGCTGCATGGCAGTGTAATCGTTAAGGTCGAGACAGTCGGCGGTGGCGAGGTGGGAGAATACGGAGGCGACTTGAACGGTCTTTTCGTTGCGCAACCTGGCAGCCAGAGCGTCGATTTCGTCGGGCGTGAAGCCTACGCGGTGCATACCGGTGTCCAGCTTGATATGTGCTTTGAAGGGAACAGCCCCGGCACGGCGCGCTGCCTCGCAGAGGGTGTCGAGCTCGCGCATGGAGAAGACCGATGGCTCGAGATTGTAATCGAAGAGGGCCTTGTAGTTGCCTGTGATTGGATTGAGGACCATAATCGGCATGGTGATACCGCCGCGGCGCAGTTCCACGCCCTCGTCAATGACAGCCACGGCAAGGTAGGAAGCTCCCTGGCTCTGGAGGGTCTTGGCGATTTCAACGGCACCGAGCCCGTAGGCCGAGGCTTTGACCATTGCTACAAGGCCGGTCGAGGGTCCGAGCATTGAGCGATAGGTGTTGAAATTGTGAACGACCGAGTCGAGGTTCACTTCGAGAGTGGTGTCGTGGCGGGGCGATTCGAGAAGGGTGCGTATCGCGGAGAGTGTCGACTTGGGCTGCCCGAAAATGAGAATGGTCTCGGAGCTGAAGGCATTGATGTCGTAGCGTTCAAAAAAGCTGTCGGCATCGGGCACGGACTCGACTTCCATGCCGGCGAAGAGACCGCGACGCGCGGCGGTCTCAGGTCCTATCGTGACGAGGCGATCGATTCCGGCGGCAGCAAGGGAAGCAGCGGCGCCTCGGTAAAGCTCGTCGAGCTCGGGTTCGGCGAGGGCAGGGGAGTGAAAGTGGTCGGTGAGAATCACCGTGTTGCGGCGGGTGGAGGTGGCACGCCGTTTCATGAAATCGAGGGCGTGGGCGAGCGAGTCGACATCTGCGGTGAATGCATCGTAGAGCATGACGCAGTCGTTGATGCCTTCGTGGACATCGATGCGGTTGGAGGGCAGATCGGCACAGTCGGCTACAATGTCGCCGAAACCAAGTACCTTGACGGCCGCCTCAACGGCATTCTTATCGAAATCCTCCAAGACGGGAATGAGAGTCATACCGGCGCAAGCATCATTGACTGCGCGGTCAACGTCGGGATCAGCAGCGCTGTAGATCAATACCTTGCAACCCTTGAATAATTTCAGCTTCTCGGCTATCTTCTCGGCGCGTGAGTTGAAACCTTCGTCGTGCTCGGAGGTGACGGGGGTTAAGATTCCGAGCGATGGACTGACGAGCGCTGCGAGCGGCTCCATGGTGTCGCGGCGGTCAATACCGGCCTCGATGACAGCGACCTTGGTTCCGGAGGGGATGCTGCAGATCGACAAGGGGACGCCTATCTGAGAATTCCAGCTGCGGGGACTGCGCGAAACGGAGGTGAGGGGAACGAGTGCACGGTAGAGCAACTCCTTAACGACGGTCTTTCCGACGCTGCCGGTTATGCCAACGAAAACGGTATCGGACAGCTCATTGCGCCATGCCGCGGCGATGGCATCAATAGCTTGCGAGACCGAATCCACAAGGACAAAGGCGGTATCGGGGAAAGCGGCGATGTCTACAGGAATATTAGATACAAGGAAGGCGCGGACGCCGCGGCGGTACATTTCGGGGATGAAGCGATGACCGTCGGTGGCGCCGGAGAGGGCGCAGAACATATCGCCGGGACCGGCAACGGGCGTGCGGCTGTCAATGACAAGCCGTGTGACCGGGGAGTTAGCGGGAACGCCGTGGAGTTTACCGTTGGTGATCAGGGCAATCTGTTCTATGCTGTAATTCATTGTAACTTAATCTTTGGGAATATGACGCGAGCGCCGGCTTTCCTTGAACATGGCGGCCGCCTTGAGGGCAGTGGCTTTGTCAAAGTAGGCGCTGCTGAAACGCTCAAATATGTAGTCAACGGCGACCTGAGAGGGATGTTTCATGTCTTCGGCATAGAAACGGTAGTCGCGCAGGTCGTCGATAAGAATTTCAAAAGCAGGAATATAGTCGGCATCCGCCAGAGAGCAAAGTTTGTCGATGGCGAGGCGGAGGGTGGCCTTGGCGAGAGAGTTGCTCTCGAGTCCGTAGGCGGTGTAGCGGATGGGGCTAAGTGTGAAAATGAGCTTTGAGGGCAGGGACGGCAAGATCGGGCGCCAGATGTCAACGATTTCATCCACAGAAAGATTGCGCTCGTCGAAGAGAGCGGCGGGGAGGCGGTGGCAGTTCCCTGCAGGATAATCGCCGGGGAGGAAATGATAGACGCGATTGGTGCCGAAGGTGATAATTGCTGCCGTGGCTTCCCGGAGCGACGAGGTAATAAGCCGCCGGGTGTCGTTTGAAGTCCTGAGGAGGTCGTCTACATCTGCAGAACTATAACGGGAGGCATAGTCGAGACAATGAAGGAGGCCGTCGTCGTGGCGGTAGAGGTCGGCCGGGGTGAAGTCTTCATCGCGGGCGATGACCCGCGCGACAGAAGCCGGATTGAAAAGCGGGCCGGCGGGGTTATGAACGACATTGAAACCGCAATCGTCGAGCTTGCGGCCGATTTCGTCGCTGAAACACGAGCCAAGCATCACTATCCTGTCCTCGTGGCTGAGACTGAAACCGCCGTGCAGAGCTCCGATTTCTGTGCGGAAATTCATGCCGGATCAATACATGTTATAGTCGATGGAGAGCACCTGGAACTCCGTGCGTCGATTGATCTGGTCGGCCACGGCCTGATCCTCGGGCGAAAGCTGCTCGATGAATGCTTCGGTCAAGGTGTCGCCTTCCTTGAATTGGGGAAATTCGCGGGCAAGTTTTTTTGTGATGACCTTGGGCCGCGATTCACCATAGCCCTGTGACTGGAGACGGTCGGCAGCGATGCCGTGCTCGATGAGGTAGTCGATGACCGACTGGGCGCGGCGGCTCGAGAGGTCGATGTTGTAGGCGTCGGAGCCGTGGCGGTCGGTGTGGGAAGCCATCTCGATAGTCACGTTGGGATTGTCGTTGAGAACCTGGACCATTTCGTCGAGGGCCTGGCGCGACTCGGGACGCAGGGTGGCCTTGTCGTAGTCATAGAAAATGTTGTCGATCACGACCGGTTTGCTTATGGAGGCAAGAATGAAGTCAACGCCGTACTCGGCATCTTCCTCGGCTTCGTCGCTGGTAAATTCCTGGCGCGAATTAAGGTAGCCACGGGCGCCGGCGAGCATCACATAGCGCACGCCGCGGCTCAGGGGGAAGGAGAAGGAGCCGTCGTTGCGGGCGACTGCTTTCTGATTGGAGCCGTCGTCGCCGATGATACGTATCACGGCATTGGGAACGGGCTCTTCGTCGCGGTCAAGGACCCAGCCTGAGATGATGATGCGCAGGTCGGGAAGCTCAAAAGAATAGATGTTGTCATAGCCACGGGCATCGTTGCGGTTGGAGGTGAAGAAACCGCTCTCTCCCTCGCCGAATGTTATGCCGAAATCATCTGCGGCGGAGTTGACGGGCGTGCCCATGTTGACGACTTCCCAGCCGCCCGAGGGTTTCTGAGTGGCTTTGAAAAGGTCCAGGCCGCCGTAGCCGGGATGACCGTCGGAGGCGAAATAGATGACGGAGTCGGTGCGGACGTACGGGAACATCTCATCGCCGGGAGTGTTGATCCACTCGCCGAGGTTCTCGAGGGAGCCAAGACGCTGCTTGATGTTGACGCGCCACAGGTCGCGGCCACCCGAGCCGCCGGGCATGTCGCTGGCGAAGTAGAGCCACTGGCCGTCGGGTGACACGGCGGGATGGCCTACGGCCGAGATGGTATCGGCTGTGATCTCGAATTTTACGGGCGCGCCCCACTTGGCGTCGCTGCGCTGGGATGTGAATATTTCAACTGAAGTGTTGGCATTGGGCTCGCGGCGGGCGCGGGTGAGGTACATCGTGGAACCGTCGGGAGAGAACGAGATGATTCCCTCGTCGAGCTCGGTGTTGAGTTCGCCTTCCACGGCTTCGGGACGTTGCCACACACCGTTTTCGTCCTTGGCGGCGACCCATATGTCGCCTTTCTTTGTACCGGTGATTTCACTGCGGGGGCCACTGACTTTCTCGCGGGTAGTGGCGAAGTAGAGACGATCGGTCGCTCCGGGCGCAAACATAGGGGAGAAGTCGCTGCGGGGAGAGTTGAACAATTCGCTTTTGCGCACGACGTAGCGGGTTGCTCCGGCGCGGGAAGCACCGATGCGGGCACCGGCAAGGCCGTTGAGGGCCGTGGCATCGTCGGGCTTCATAGCCAGATAGTCCTCGTAGGCTTTAACGGCTTGGGTGTACTGGCCGGAGGCATGCAACATCAAGGCCAGCTGGAGGCGGGCGACGGTGTCGGGATAATCATAACGGATAGCGTTCTGATATGAAGCAGCGGCGCGCTGGAACTGGCGCAGGTGGCGGTGGCACTCGGCCATGAGGTAGGCGACCTCGCCGCGCTTGGCTCGTTCTTCCTTTTTAGTGAGTTTGTTGTAGATTTTACGATATGTGCGGGCGGCATCGTGGTATTCGCCACGGGCGAGTTGCTCGTTGGCTGTGGCGAGTTTGGCGCCCCCGCAGCTTTCGGCAAGGAGGCCAAGGGCTATCGCGGACACGACGGCTGCCAGGCGGATTACTATCTTGATTCGTCTCATGATATAGAAACGCGATTCTTTATAAATAATTGTGCAAAGATACACAATCCACGGCTAAAAATCGGCCGGGGAGGGAAGAATT
>CAYVTB010000053.1:10072-12697 GCA_964454365.1 uncultured Bacteroides sp.
AATTGTGCAAAGATACACAATCCACGGCTAAAAATCGGCCGGGGAGGGAAGAATTGTGAAAGTAAAAATGACGTGGATAATTAAAAATAATTGTGCGTTGAAGGTAAAATATGTCGCATTTAAGAAAAATTTCGAAAAGAAATTCAAAGTACCGGTTTTAATATTTTTATAGCAGATTGGATGATAGGTATGAGGGTTGGAATGTCATTTTTTATGGCATCGAAGACTATTTCTGCGTTAAGGTCAAAATAACCATGGACGATATGGTTACGCATTCCGATAATCTCTCTCCAAGGGATTTCAGGGAACTCTTTATTTAGAAAATTCGGAAGTTTACAATTTACATTGTTGATGCCTTCGCCGATAGCGGATATTAACATTGCATCAGCAGCAAGTAACTGTAAGCCTAATTTTGAATAGGCAAAGTAATCAGACGAACTTACTTCCTTATTCCACTCAATCAGTTGGCTGAGAGTGTCTTCAATTGAAACAAGTGTGTTAAGTGCTTGTTTTATTGCCGAATTAGAGTATTGTGATTCCATCGTGATAAACTTCATTAAGGAAGCGAGGGTTCATTCGAGAATGATGATGAATCAGATCCACAGAATTATTAAGAATAGATTCCAAGAAGTATTTTAATCTAATGATAGTAAATATCTTTGGCGGCATGTCGACTAAAATGTCGACATCGCTGTCGGGACGGTTGTCTCCACGGGCAACCGAGCCAAAAAGGCACAATCCTGTTACGCCAAATTCCGATTGAATCTGAGGTAAATTAGCTTTTAGTATATCAATACATTCTTTTGATGAGCACATGGCACAGGATGTCTAAAGCAAGCCAATATTTTTCAATGTTGCAAATATACTGATTTTTCGCGAAATAGCAATATTATTATTTAGCTTATTGATAAAAATATTGACAATGTGGTTACAAATTAGGGTGAAAGCTAACAATTTTCAAATATAATGTATACTTTTGTGGAATAATACTTTTAACATATAAATTTTAATTCCAGATTAATTTATGAAAAGGTTTTTTACCGTTGCGTTTCTATTTACCTGTATGCTGGTCTCAGCCAATGCGCGTGAAACTGTCGAAAAAGTCACTCAGGCAATTATGCCTCCAACGAGAGCGGAATCCAACTGGGTTGATATAGAAGATGAATGTACGCTGGTCGACGACATCACCACGGGAATGTTCCCCGACATTGATTGCGGGATACTGAGCTATGAGGTAATGATGCAGGAAGATCTCAATAACCCCGGACTCTATCGCCTTGTAAATCCCTGGCAATTCTGGCCTATGCTTCAGGTAGCAAAGATCATGGGTGGAACAGTCAATACTTCAAATGACTTTTATATCGAAATCGACGCGACAGACCCCGATGTTGTAAAGATCTATCCTCAGGATTCGGGCCTCGCAGATGAAGAAGGCGCAGCCATAATCTGCTCGACCTATTGTGTAAAGGATGAACTCGGGCTGCGGGAATCGCAGGCTATAGCCCAGTCGGGTTATCTGGAGGATAACGTTATTCGGTTTGAATTCCCGACGTCCATTCTGCTGATTATTAACCAGACGGCTTATGCCACAAACCAGTCGGGCCGATTTGCTATTGTGCTTCCGGGCGGGGAGTTGCCGATTGACTTTTCGTTTGATGTAGAAGCCGAAGAAGAGTTTGTGCCGGACGAAGATTACAACTATCACTACTATGTGGACGCCGAGGATGACCGCATTCCTGAAATACGCTGGATGCTGACCACTCAGTATCCCAATTCAACGGTTCTTGACCGCGTGGCTGAAGAAGGTACGCTTTGCGAGATCGGTGATGACGTCGTAGTATCGGTGGCCGACCTTGACGCGCGCATGGCTTATGTTGCATTTGTGAGCGTGGATGAATACGGCGATCGTCAGGAAGATAATGTTTTTGAAGTGTATCCTCCCGCCAACAAAGAATCGTGGGAATACCTAGGCAAGGCTTCTTTGACGGAAGATTTCTTTGCATCGTTCTTTAAGAATATAGAATCCGAAACATTTGATGTCGAAGTTGAGCAACACAAGACGGTTAATGGATATTACCGCATTTCCACCAATTTTGCCAACTGGAGCTACGCCCACAATTTCGTGCAGCGAGAGGACTATCCCGGCTACATTTACATCAACATAACCAATCCGGAACGGCCTTATATCGCTCAGAGTTTTGTAGGTTTCACTGCTGACGGCAAAGAACTCCTGATGAGCAGCAAATACTGTCAACGGGTAGCTTATCTCGGCCTTAACATTGTTGAAAACCTTAAGGAGTCGAGCGGCGGCGTATGGAAAGACAATGTACTGACTTTTGAACCAGAGCCCGGTGTATTTATGCGTGAATCAGGTTCGGACTCGTGGATGTATGTCAATGCCGAAAATAACCCTGATTGCGACGTGAAGGAATGGCTCACGAATCCGAATTATGATGTGCCGCGCTTCCTTCCCGGCAAATTCAGACTTGACATGAACCCGGCATTCTCGGGCGTTGAGGAAGTCGAGGCTGCTTCTGCAAGTGAAAGAGTTTATTATAATCTTCAGGGCATAGAGGTTAAGAATCCTTCAAAGGGCGTTTACATCGTTCGCAACGGAAATAGCGT
>CAYVTB010000054.1:0-12631 GCA_964454365.1 uncultured Bacteroides sp.
TTACAATCAACGGATAATGTTTAATCCGTCCAACTTTTGGGGTGCACTTCAAGCGCAGCGAGTGTGGGGAGAGGCCCGATCTCATCAACGGGAGTGTCGGAGACACGATATCGTGTCTCCGACACTCCGACCTATGCTATCGGCCTGTACCCCAGGCTGCGCCAGGGGTTTACCATTATAACGCACCCTCCGGGCGCTTACCCGACCGTGATTGGGCGCCCCACATGATGGTTATGCTGGTGGGCGGGTTTATATAATATATTTATGTGGGATTTATTCTCCTGAAAATTTCAGGGGGGCGGGGGCGGTGCCGCCGTTGACCCAGGTGCGCACGACGCGGTGGTTGAGACGGGAGCCTGTCATGGGAGTCCAGCCGCAGAGGCTCAGCACATCGGCGTCGGAGACGGTATGGGGCTGTGCGAGGCGTTCCACGAGCACCAGGTCGGCGAAATAGCCCGGGCGCAGGAAACCGCGCTTCTCGATGCCGAAAAGTCGGGCCGGGGCGTTGGCCATGCGGCGCACAACCGTCGTCGGGTCATATAGGTCGAGCATAGCCGGGAGGGAGAACTGCACCATCGGGGCCCCGCTGACGGCGTGGAACACGTCGCCGGCCTTTTCCTCAAGCAGGTGAGGAGCATGGTCGGTTGCGACTATGTCGAGCCGGCCCTCGGCCAGTGCCTGTCTCAGAGCCTCGCGGTCGGCGGCAGTCTTGACGGCGGGATTCATCTTGATGCGCGATCCGAGGCGGGGATAGTCGTCGACGGTCCACAGCAGGTGGTGGGGCGAGACTTCGGCTGTTATCTGCTTGCCCGCGGGACTGTCGGCAGGGTCGAAAAGCTCCGTCTCCAGGCGGGTGGTGACATGGGCCACATGGAGACGAGTGCCGTAGCGGGTGGCAAGCTCCATGGCTCGCTCGGTGGCTCTCACGCATGCCTCGGCGCTGCGCAGGCGGCTGTGCCAGGCCATATTTTCGGGATCGGGCAGAGGGCTGTAACGGGCAATGGCGGCGTCGATTATAGCCTGGTCCTCGGCATGGACCACAACTCGGGCGCCCTGGCCGTCGAAGACGCGCGCCAGAGAATCGGCCTCGTCGAGCAACATGCCACCCGTTGACGAGCCCATGAAGACTTTCACGGCAGGCATCAGACTGAGATCGGCGCGGCGCAGCTCGTCGAGATTGTCGGCCGTGGCGCCGAGCATGAAGGCATAGTTGGCCGCGGAGGTAGCTGCGGCGCTGGCCATCTTGTCTTCCCAATTCCTGATTGTCGTTGTCTGCGGCACCGTGTTGGGCATGTCAATGTAAGACGTTACGCCGCCTGCGACCGCGGCGCGGCTTTCGGAGGCGATGGTGGCCTTGCGGGTGAGGCCCGGTTCGCGGAAATGGACGTGGCAGTCGATGGCGCCCGGCATGAGCATGGCTCCGGCGGCATCGATGCGCTCGTCGACCTCAACCTCGGGGGCGTCACCCTCGCCGAGTGAATCAATCAACGGGCCGTCGACAAGCAGCCAGCCCCGGCGCGGGGCGTTCTCGCCGTCGACAAGCACTGCATTGTGTATTAGCAATCTCATTGCTTGCTATAATCGGGGAATTTCTTGAAAAAGCTGTTCCACTTGAGGCGGATGACGCCGAAGACGGCCTCGCCGAAGATGCCGGAATTCATCTTGGAGGTTCCCAGGACGCGGTTGACAAAGATGATGGGCTCCTCGACGATCTTGAAACCGTACTTATAGGCTGTAAATTTCATCTCGATCTGGAAGGCATAGCCCTTGAACTTGATGGCGTCGAGCGGGAGAGCCTCGAGCACCCGGCGGCGGTAGCAGACAAAGCCGGCCGTGGTGTCATGGACAGGCATGCGGGTGATCAGGCGCACATACTTGCTGGCGTAATACGACATGAGCACGCGCCCCATCGGCCAGTTGACAACATTGACACCGGTCACATAGCGCGAACCGATTGCCACGTCGGCGCCCCCCTCGGCCGTGGCCTTGTAGAGGCGCAGCAGGTCGGCGGGATTGTGGGAGAAATCGGCGTCCATCTCGCAGATGTAGTCGTAGCCCCTGTCGATGGCCCACTTGAAGCCGGTGATATAGGCGGTACCGAGACCCAGCTTACCCTCGCGCTCGATGATGTGCACGCGGCCGGGATGCTCGGCCATTTTTTCTTTTACGATGGCAGCCGTGCCGTCGGGTGAATTGTCGTCAATCACCAGGACGTCAAAGGGATGGCTCAGCGCCAGCACGGCATCGATGATGGCGGCTGCATTTTCGCGCTCGTTGTACATCGGGATGATGACGACAGCGTCGCTGCGGGTTGACTCGGGGGCTTCACTCATATTACTACATTTATCCTGCAAATTTAAATAAATTCCTCCAATCTCCCAAAAACTATCTGAATCCTATACTTTCCCGGCGCAGCCTGCATCACATCGTTATACCGGGAAGAGGATAAAGAGGGAGCAGAAGACGAGAACAAAGTTGGCAACGGCGTAGGTGCAAATGTGTCTTCAAGTCGTTGAGAATCATGACAGAGCGGCGATCACTTTCTGCATGTCTTCGGTGAAGGCGATGGTACGGGAGGCGGTTTCCACAGGCCCGGTAGGATAATCGGAGTTGAGGCGGATGAGGGTGGCGTCGGGATTGCGGTAGGTTATCTGCTCAAATGGATAGCGGATAATCGCCGGAGTGTTGTATCCTATGCCAAGCTCAAGGAGCACGACCTTGCCGGCGGCATAGCGTGCCATGAAGTTCTCGTAGCGAGCGGCAGCTTTCTCCCAGTCCTCGTCCTGAACAAAAAACTGATTTTTCCGCACATGGACGTCCATGTTGCCGCCACACACGGGGCAAACCGGAATGTACTGAGAGTCAACCGTGAGGTCGTGAGAATGTTCGAGGATTTCCTTGACAGTCTCCCGGTCGGAATAGACTTTAGGGTGGCAACCGACAGCACACTGCATCAGCCCGTAGTCACCTTGTACCTCAAATATCTTTTCCGGGTCAAAACCTGCTTTGCGGAACTGGCCGTCGACATTGGTGGTAATCACGAAGTAATTCCTGGCTTTCACAAGGTCAAACAGTTCGTGATAAAGAGGAAAAGCCCCGGGGCGGAAGCGTGCATAATCAATATGGCGAGCCCAGCGGGCCCAGCGTTCTTCTTCCGTGGGGAAATTATAGAAACTTGACGAGTACAGGTCGGGGAAACCGTATTTCTCGATATAGTCGGCAAATTCCTTCTTGAATTCCGGGCCCGAATAGTCAAGCCCGGCAGCGGCAGAGAGTCCCGCCCCGGCGCCGATGACAACGGCCTGCGCTTCGGCCAGCTTTTCACGGGCGCTGTCTATGCGTTCGCTGAAGTCTTTACTCATAACCTAACAATTTCTTATATATTATATAGTCGCTGTCCTTGAACACATTGAAAACTACCGTCGTGAGAGAAGTTTCCGGATGCGCTCCGAGATAATCCCTCACGGTAGCCACTGCAATTTCGGCTGCCTCGGCCTGAGGGAAACGGAACTCGCCTGTTGAAATACAGCAGAAAGCGATTGATTCAAGGCCGTGCTCGTCGGCGACTTTCAAGCAACTGCGATAGCAATCGGCAAGCAGGCGGCAATCCTCCTCCGTAGGGTAATCGCCGTAAACGATCGGGCCGACGGTGTGTAACACCCATTTTGCAGGCAGATTATAGCCGTGGGTGATCTTTGCCTTGCCGGTAGGTTCCTCGTGCCCCTGGGCGTGCATGATTGATGCGCACTCTTCCCTGAGCTGCATGCCGGCGGCAGAATGGATTGCATTGTCGATACAGCGATGCATCGGGATAAAGCAGCCAAGCAACTGCGAGTTGGCAGCGTTAACAATAGCGTCGACCTTAAGCCGGGTGATGTCGCCTTGCCACAGTCTCAGGCGAGGGTACAGCGGGGAAACAGGGATCGTATCAAGCGTCACAGTGCCTTTCTCGCGCTTTTGTTCCAGAAGCTCGTCGTCCTGCAGCTTCAGCAATCCTTTATCGAGCGGCGAAGGCATGCGCACATTCATAAGCGACCGCAGCAGATTGCGCTTCTCCTGAATAGTCTCCGGGATGGAGATATGAGAATACTCAGGGCGCTCCTTTAAGAGCGCTCTGAGCAGGGTGTCAAGTCTTTCGTTTTCAGAAATCATAGTGAACAAGCGTAGGCGGATTGGTGCGCAGGTCGAAATAATCGGCCGACTCTGCCGGTAACCGCAGATACGCAAGATCCTTGTAGGTTTTGTAGAGGTGGGGAAGCACAGGATTGGTGTCGAATATCTCGCGCTGGATCTCGTCGGGAATATCGAAATCAATCGTTCCGTTCACGCGGGCAAACTCTGCGCCTTTCAGATCGAGGATAGCTACATTAGGGTTAGCTTTTATCTGCGCGTAGACTTCCTTGTGGGGAGAGGTCGCGAAGTAAATCGAGTTATTCTCGGCATCAATTTTCATTATTTGAAAGATGCGTACATGGGGCTTGCCATCCACTGATGTTGCAAAGGCCACCTCTTTGTTCTTGTGGAATACTTCCAGAAGTTTTTCGTCCATAACTTTATTATTTAATTTAGTAACCGATAGTGATACGTTCCTTGTGATGGGCGGGATCGGCAAGTTCGTCGACCATTGCCTTGGCGTAGTCTTCAACCGAAATGAAGCTGTTGCCGTCCTTGTCAAAAATCATGTCGTCCTTCCCCAGACGGTAGACACCGGTGCGCTTGCCGGGACCTTTGGCACCCATGTCGCCGAGATTACCGGCGGGTGAGAAGAATATCCAGTCAATGTCGTTCTCTTTCATAAGAGTGTTGAGATAGAACTCGCCGAGGGACTTGACGCCGGGGACCCATGCCTCGGGCAGCGTGCCGGTATCGATAAGGCGCACGCCGGGCTTTACAAACAGAGTGCCGGCACCGCCCACGATCAGAAGACGCTTGACACCGGCCTTCTTGGCTGCGTCAACAATACGGGGATAGTTGGTGAGTGTCTCTTCATAGATGTTGGGATTGGCCCAGCCGGGATTATAAGCGCTGATGACGTTCTCATAACCGTGCAGATCCTCAACCAATGATTTTTCATCGGCAACATCTACTTTCTTGACAGTCAGCGCGGGGCTGCTGATTTTTACTTTTTCGGGGTGATTGACGAGAGCTTCTACCTGATAACCGCGGTCGAGAAGTTCGTTGAGAATTGCGGAGCCTACAAAGCCACTTGCTCCGATGAGGGCTACTTTCTTATCTTTCATGTTAGTTTCTTGTTTGATTTCTTTACATTAAAGACCTCGAAAGTAATAAAAATGTTTTTAGGAAATAGTCACTGATAAGGTTTTCAGTTAACTTACTCCGAAGTTAGTATCGTTGATTTTCAAAGGTCTTATCTCGTAAGGGAAAACTACTAATTAACTCTTTTTAACCCGGCATTTTTTTGCCTTTGCATACATAAATATATTTTCTTACCTTTGTGCAGCATTACTGACTATCACCATCCTATGCAGCGACTTTTCATGTCATCCGTTTCTATCCTGTGTGTAATTGTCGCCTCGGGCAGCGAGGCGATTCTTGCTGTCGCAGCGGATTCCCTGCCGGGCGTCTATGCCGAGCCGGCCGACAGTGTGTCAATGGAGGAACTGGATGAATTTGTGTTCACCCAGAAGAGAAGCGGCACTCAGAAGTTGAGCGGGGCCGAGAACCGCCATGTCATCAACCAGTCGGAACTGTTCAGGGCTGCCTGCTGCAATCTCGGCGAAAGCTTCACAACATCGGCCTCGGTGGACGTGACCTACTCTGACGCGGCCACCGGAGCGCGGCAGATAAAGCTCCTGGGGCTGAGCAGCTCCTATGTGCAGATGCTGACGGAATCGATGCCGGCCTTTCGCGGCGCCGCGGCTCCTTACAGTTTCCGGTACATCCCGGGCCCGTGGATGAAAAGTATCTCTGTCTCGAAAGGCAGCAGCACCGTTAAAAACGGCTACGAATCAATTACGGGGCAGATCAATATAGAGTATCTCAAGCCTCAGGATGAGGAAGGCGCGACGTTCAATGCCTACTTTGACTCGGACATGAAGCTCGAGCTTAATGCCGAGGGCAATATTCATATTAAGGATGGATTGAGCACTGAATTGCTGGCCCACTTTGAAGACCGCTTCGGAGTCCATGACAGCAACGACGACGGCTTTGCCGACATGCCCGACATAAGACAGATTA
This sequence comes from uncultured Bacteroides sp., assembly GCA_964454365.1. GTDB lineage: Bacteria > Bacteroidota > Bacteroidia > Bacteroidales > Muribaculaceae > CAG-873. The sequence goes on from CAYVTB010000054.1 coordinate 6,199, forward strand.
ACCTCAACAACCGCTGGCAATGGCGCGCCGGGCGCTATATTTTCCACGGCGGCCTATCGTTCATCAACGAGAGAAGCGAGGCCGGGCAGGTGGCAGGGCATCACCGGGAGTCGGCCGTCAGCGATCCGTTCCGTATCAACCTCTTTACCAACAGATATGAGGGCTATATGAAGCATGCCTATGTCGTGGACCCCGACCGCAACGGCAATATAGCGTTCATAGGCGTCCTTAACATGCACAGGCTGGATGCAACCTTCGGCAGGAAGGGATATCGGGTGAATGAGAAAGGCGCCTGCGGCCAACTGATGTACGAGACAGATCTCGGCGACAGCCACAATCTCTCGACGGGCCTCAGTTTTAATTACGACTACCTGGGACAACGTCTCAAGGCGACCCACTCGCCAACGGACATCCCCGAGCGCATCACTGAACGCGAGGCCGTGGCCGGCGCTTACGCGCAATATACCTTTACTTTCACGGAAAAACTCATGTTGATGGCCGGCCTCCGCGGCGATTACAGCAGCTGCTTCAAGTGGTTTGTGACCCCGAGGTTCAATGTCAAATATTCGCCCGTGGAGAATCTTAACCTGCGGGCATCGGCCGGCAAGGGCTACCGCACGGTTCATCCCTGGGCCGAGTATAACAATCTGCTCGCCTCGGGCCGCACGATAGTTGTGGAAGACCTGAAGCAGGAGCAGGCCTGGAACTACGGGCTCAATGCCGATTACACTTTCAGACTGGGCCCGAACAAGTTTATTTTCAACGTAGAATATTTTTACACCGACTTCAAGTCGCAGGTGATAGCCGACTATGACAGCGACCCCGGCGTGCTGACAATTACCGCCCTCAAGGGTAAATCATATTCCCACACTTTCCAGACCGACCTTACATGGCAATCGGATTTCGGGCTTTCAATTACCGGGGCCTACCGCCTTAACGATGTAAAATCGACCTTTGGAGGAAAGCTTCTTGAAAAGCCCCTCACGAGCCGCTACAAAGCTCTCGTGACTGCTTCCTATTCCACTCCGCTGGAGCTGTGGCAATTTGACGTGACGTTTCAGATGAACGGTGGCGGCCGGATGCCGGCACCCTATTCGCTTCCCGACGGGAGCATGAGCTGGGGACCGCGTTTCAAGGCCTTCCCGCAGCTCAATTTTCAGGCGACACGCTGGTTCCGTCATTTTTCAATATATGCCGGCGGGGAAAATCTCACGAATTTCAAGCAGAAAAATCCTGTCGTCTGGAGCAGCGATCCCTGGAGCAGCTATTTTGACCCTACGACCGTCTGGGGACCGATTCATGGCGCGATGGCCTATATCGGAATCCGACTCAACTTCGGTCGTCTCTAATGATCAGCAGCTTGCCCCGAAAAGAATTGAATTAAACCTACATAAACTATAGATGAAATGAAAAAGCAAATATTGACTCTCCTGGCGCTCATGATTGCCATTGTGTGCACCGCCGGTGAAATAAGGACCCTGCGAGTTACGACCGAGCCCCCGATGACTTGCAACAATTGCGAAAACAGGATTAAAAAGACTATCCGCTTTGAAAAGGGCGTACGCGAGATTCACACGGACCGCGTGCATCAGGTCGTTACCGTTGTCTATGATGCCGCCAAGACCAATGTAAACAAGATTATCGAGGCTTTCGGCAAGATGAAATATCGTGCCACGGTCCTCGACGATACAGCAAAGGACGGCAATGACAAGTCTCCTGCCGAGAAAAAGTGATATAATATGGAGCGCCACTTCAATAAAAACGAGCTGTATCCCGATTGCCCGATACGGAATATTCTGAACCGTATCAGCGACAAATGGACGCTTCTCGTTCTCTATACTCTCAACGGCCACGAGTCAATGCGATTCAAAGATCTCTCGGCCGAGCTTCAGGATATTTCGCAGAAAATGCTGGTGCTCACCCTCCGCACGCTCGAGACCGACGGCTTTGTCGAGCGTCAGGTCTATGCCGAGGTGCCGCCGCGCGTCGAATACCGCCTCACGGAACGCTCCCACTCGCTCTTCCCGATAATCAACAGGCTTATCCAGTGGGCCAAAGACCACATGGACGAGATTCTCCTTGACCGCACGAAAGCCCTGAGCCGCCGCTCGGCGGGTACTCGTGGACTCCCAATATAAAAATTGCTGCAAATCGCCCCCGAGCTTTAACCCTCATCGCCTTGTTGCTCAGTCGATTGATTTGCGACTGCAGAAAATTGCGGCCGTACTATTATTTTAGTTCAGTGGATAATTGGTAACTTTGTATATGCAAAACACCAATAGTTCATCACTGAAATCACGCTTAATCGAATTTTTCTGGCAACACTTTCTCCTTATTATTTCTTTGTATTTCATGACCTTGGGGGTCGCGCTGTGTGTCCGTTCAAATCTCGGTAGCGGAGTTATTTCGGCGATTCCCATGGTTTTCTCGATCGCCGGCGAGGCAGGTCTCGCGCCCGGGTTGACAATCGGAGGCTATACCAACATCATGAATATCCTCCTTGTGCTTGCCCAAGTCCTTGTACTGCGGAAACAATTTGAAAAAATTCAGCTCCTGCAACTTATCGTAGGCTTTATCTTCGGGATGTTGCTCGATATCAACATGGCTGTTGCCTCCCTTTTCAGCTACGAAGCGCTTAGCCATCAGATTGCGGGGCAATTAGCCGGATGCACTATCCTGGCGGTAGCCATCGCGTTTGAAATCAGATGTGGCTCCGTCACTATGCCGGGTGAAGGAATCCAGGTTGCCATAAGCAGGGTGTCGGGCCAGCCGTTTCCAAAGGTAAAGATAATTGTCGATACGGTGCTGGTTGTTTTGGCCGTAGCCATCGGTTTTTGTTTCTTTGGAGTGTGGATGTGGAATGTCGTCGGCCCCGGCACTCTGTTCGCGATGTTTTATGTGGGCTTCATGGTAAGGCTGGTCAGCCCGCATCTTGGCTGGTTTGACAGAGTTGTCGCCTATCGTCCGGGCTTCCGCCGCTACATCTACGGCCTCGCCCGCTTCATCTATCCCCGCAATAACTGACCGTTCCCGGTATTAATAAGAGACGTCGCTAATATCGTCAATACTGATTAAGGATTTGATCTCTTGCTGCAACACAGGGAGGTGTTTCATTACGATACCCCATAATATTTCTTTATCGAGACTATCATAACTGTGGATGACAAAATTTCGTGTACTGACAATTTTTCGTGCAGAAGAAATTTTAATATCCGGATCCAGTTTCAGAATTCTGTTCATAGCCTCCCCGATTATCTCGAAGTTGCGCTCGACAAATTTTCTGTAAACCCTATCATTGCAGAAAATTTCAAAATTTCTTCCGCGCAAATCCGTCTCCTCTTCAATCTCCTTGCATGCTCGCAGGACATCATAAAGATATGCTGTGAGCCTATCCATATATCAGTTGTTTTGTAGAGTTCAGACTTTGGATAAAGTAGGGATTAGTTAATGAATCCTCAGTAACTAAATCTACATTTCTCGATAAAAGACTTTTGAGCTCATCAAGAAAATCGAAATAGTTATCAGCGTAGTCCAGCAGTGGAATACTTTTTTTGTCAAACTTAACCGAAAAGTCTACGTCGCTGGTGTCATTGAAGCGATCGGTCAGGATTGAGCCGAATACCCACAACTTGCTAACCTTGTACTTTTGGCACAAGGATATGATTTTGTCCATATTCATCTCAATCAACTTCATAAGGCAAAGTTATACATTTTATATAAATAAAACAAGCGAACTCAGATTTTGTCTGAATTCGCTGCTGGTGGAGTATAGCGGACTCGAACCGCTCACCTCGACACTGCCAGTGTCGCGCTCTAGCCAGATGAGCTAATACCCCTCGGTTTTGCGTTGCAAATTTATAGGTATTTTTTTGACTGGCAAAATGTTTTTCTTTGTTTAATATCCATTAACATTTGTTGGCAAGCATTAATGTCGGTTTGCCATTTATTTGCACTATCTTTGTGGCTCAAAGTGAATAATATCGGGGAGAGCCCCGCCTCATCTTTTAACCATGAATCTAAGACACTTATTTCTTCTGCTGGCAATCCTGTGCTGCGCGGCAGTGACCAAGGCGGCTGATGCCGTGACCGTAGGCGCCTCGCGCCTTGATGTTTACAAACCTCTGCTCGAAGGCAAGCGCGTAGCCCTGCTGTCGAATCACACCGGCATGGTGGGCGATAAGCACACCCTCGATCTCATGCTTGAAAACGGTATTAATGTGGTGACTATTTTCTCGCCAGAGCATGGATTCCGCGGCAGCGCCGACGCCGGCGAGCATGTCAGCAGCAGTGTCGATCCTCAGACCGGTATACCCATCGCGTCGCTCTACGACGGCAAGCGCCGTGGCCCCGCGCCCGAAGTCATGGACGGCATTGACGTGATTGTGTGCGATATACAGGATGTAGGCCTGCGCTTTTACACCTACTACTGCACCATGCTGGAACTGATGAGAGCCGCTTCAGAGGCCGGAAAGGAATTTGTAGTCTTTGACCGTCCCAACCCCAACGGCATGACGGTCGACGGCCCTATCCTTGATATGAAATATGAGTCGGGCGTGGGTCGCCTGCCTATTCCCGTGGTTCACGGCATGACCCTGGGCGAGCTTGCCAAGATGATTGTCGGCGAGGGCTGGCTCAACACCGGCAAGGACCTCACCCTCGAGGTTGTCCCCTGTGAAGGTTACACCCACGCTACAAGATATGAATTGCCCGTGGCACCGTCGCCCAACCTACGCACGATGCACGCCGTGTATCTCTACCCGTCGATCTGCTATTTCGAGGGCACCCCTGTGAGCCTCGGCCGCGGCACCGACGCGCCCTTCGAGATCTACGGTCATCCCGACTACCAGGGCGGCTCATTTGAATTCACCCCCCGCAGCGTGCCGGGCGCCAAAAATCCTCCGCTGCTCGACGTTGACTGCTACGGCGTGGACCTGCGCGATATCCCCGACGAGGATGTCATCGCTGCCGGTCTCGACCTGAGCTATGTCATTGACGCCTACGAGTCAACCGGCCTCGGCGAAAATTTCTTCAAGCCCTTCTTTGAGAAACTTATCGGCCGCGGCGACATCCGCGGGATGATCATGCAGGGCAAGAGTGCTGACGAGATCAAGGCCACTTGGGCCGGCGATGTCGAAGCTTTCCGCAAGCAGCGTGCCCCCTACCTGCTCTATCCCGAGAACTAATCCCCCCTGCATCCACTCAATTCTCTATAAACAATGAGCTTACCAGTAATTGTAATCATCACCATTGTAGGATATTTCGCCCTGCTGATGGGTATCAGCTACTTTGCCTCCCGCGGGAGCGACAATTCCACCTTCTTCACCGGTAACCGCCAGGCTCCGTGGCCTGTAGTGGCCTTCGCGATGATCGGCGCAGCCATCTCGGGCGTCACCTTCATCAGCGTTCCCGGCATGGTCGTGGGCAAGGGCTATGCCTATCTGCAGATGGTCCTCGGCTTCATCGTGGGCTATTTCGTGATCGCCTTTGTCCTCGTGCCGCTTTTCTACCGCAAGAATCTCATCAGCATCTACGGCTACCTCGAGGAACGCTTCGGCCCGGGGACCTATCGCGCCGGCGCCTGGATGTTCTTCATCTCCAAGATGCTCGGAGCCGCCGTGCGCTTCTTCGTCGTCTGTGCCGTGCTTCAGCTGCTCGTGTTTGCACCGCTGCACATTCCCTTCACTTTCAATGTCATCGTCACTATCGCCCTCATATGGCTCTACACGGTGCAAGGTGGCGTGAAGACCCTCATCTGGACCGACACCCTCAAGAGCTTCTGCCTCATCATGTCGGTGATCCTCTGCATCTACTTCGTGGCCCAGAACCTCGGCTTCTCGTTCAGCTCGATGGTCGGCGCCATCAGCGAGCACGAGTCCTCGCGCATGTTCTTCTTTGACAACCCCAAGTCGGGCACCTACTTCTGGAAACAGTTCCTCGCCGGCGTGTTCATGGCCATCGCCACCAACGGCCTTGACCAGGACATGATGCAGCGCAACCTCACCTGCAAGGACAGCCGCCAAAGCCAGAAAAACATGATTGTCAGCGGCATCCTGCAATTCTTTGTAATCGCCCTCTTCCTGCTTCTCGGTACTCTGCTCGTGATCTTCCTCGACCGCAACGGCATCGCCATCCCGGAGAAGACCGATGAAATCTTCGGCCTCGTCGCCACCCACGAAGCTATGCCAATCATCGTAGGCATCCTCTTTGTCCTGGGCCTCATCGCAGCCGCCTACAGCGCCGCCGGCTCGGCTCTCACGTCGCTCACAACCTCTTTCACCGTCGACATCCTCGGCGCCCACAAGACACAGACTCCCGAGCGCCTGACACGCACCCGCAAGGCCGTCCACATGGCCATGTCGGCAATCATGGGCCTGGTGATCATCGCCTTCTACTACCTGAGCGAGGAAGACGCCATCTCGGCCGTCTACACCCT